>DASVAM010000430.1:0-4412 GCA_036376375.1 Chitinophagaceae bacterium | reverse complement strand
TAAGCTTTTGCTTCACCATTATTCACTACTCCGATCACCAATCTGTTTGAATCAACTTTATTTTCTGCAGCACTTACCAGCAAAACTTTTTTTGGTTGATAGAACATATGATCAGCTGCCATTTCAAAGTTTGCCATATAAATGACTAAAGCAAGAATTGCAAGAGGAAAGATCAGTAACCATTTTCTTTTCCACTGCGACCTGGTAAGACCCAAAAAGATCATGGCAGCAAATAAACCACGAAATATCCAACGCCATTTATAAAGAAAGTAAGCAAGATCAATACTGTTCATTTGCTGGCTGCCAGGCATTGGCATAATGAAATAAATATTTGCTATTTCGAGTAGCAACAAACCGGCCAGACCAAACCAAAAATATTTTTTCATAATGGCAGTATTATTTTCATTAAATGAAAACCCCTCTGTAGAAACAAAGGGGGTAATGCTTATATTATGTCCATGTAATTTGCATAAGTCTATTCGGCACCGTCTGCTCTTGCTCTTTGCTTTGCATATTCACCGATCTTAAGTCCTGCTTCCAGTCCTTTTTCACAATCGCTGCGATAATGAATGGATGCATACATCCGTGAGATGGATGCCTCGTTGGCCATATTCGTATATTTAGTTGCTTGTGAAGGAATAATATGGGCCAATAGTGTGGCGGCGGCACCACTAAATGTTGAATGTCCTGAAGGGTAAGATGGGAAGTTAGGTAAACCCGTTACCGTTTTTATTCTGTTATCCAATTGTGGTGGACGTGGATTGAAATAGAAATATTTGGCATCCCAGCAAACAACGGCTGCATCCATCATAGCCATATTCAATAATGCCATATTTCTTGCCCATCTTACTTCGCTGAAATTTTGTTTTACAAAATCTTCTGCAGCTATCTGGTTCCAATGGCCGGGTGGTGTTGGCGTGCTGATGCCATCAGCCCAAAAATGAGCAATCGCTCTTTCCTCCGGTGTAATACTTGTACTGTAACTATAAACTTCCTCCAGCTCGTCATTGAATTTTGTAGACGAAGTTGAAGGAGGCGCCGGAGGACGAATTGTCGTTACCATTGTCAATGAATCAAACAGCCATGTTCTTACTTTACCAAACAACATTAGCATGCCCGGTCTTTTTGGGTTTTCCTGGCTGATCCAGGGAATCTCACCCCTGGCGATGCAATCTTGTTCCATTTGCGACTGGATAGTAAGACTGCCGCCTGCTGTTCCAGCTCTGTCCGTTCTTGCCCTTGCCACAAATTTTTGCGCTACCGCTTTGCCCAGCGCTTCTCCCGCCTCCAGATCACTACGAACATTAGCTCCGGCAATCAATCTTGCTTTTTTATGTTCTTCTATTTTTTGCTGAATAAAATCCTGGTCGCCGGGAAAAAGTAATTTCATCATTTCACCAACAACACCTGCTACGGTTGCATCTTCGGAAGGATAAGAGGGAAGATCAGATTTTGGGATTAATGTGGTTACAGTCGCATCCACTGTATAAGGAGCAGCACGATTGTATAATTTTTTATAATGCCACGCTGCAACCAATGCATCATATTGCGCAGCTGCTACATACGCATAAGCTCTTGATGCGTATGGTGGATTAGCAAATGGAAATTGAGGATATGCTAATGGGTTATTTGCATTGGGGGCAGGATAGGTTCCATCAGGATTTTGATAAGGAGGCAGGTTGTATTTTGCAACAAGCTCTCTCATAATTTCATTCCAGCGTAATACGGCGCCAGCACTCCAATATTGAACAATTCTTTTTTCTTCTTTTGAAAGATCAAGCTGCCATGTTTTTATTTCATTTACCTGCGCTATATAGTCTGGTGTATTGGTCGCGCCAGGAGCAGCCACGGGAATTTCTGTTGGCCCCGTTAATAAGATTGGCTTCCATGTTCCGGCATTTATATCTGTCGAAGCAGGTTGTAACGCAGGAAATTCAAGGTTGCGCTCAACTATATCTTTTGAACAAGAATTTATTATAATAACAAGTAATAATATTGGTATGAATATTTTTTTCATGTTTTTATTTTTTTGAATCCCTGGAATCGGTTTTTCCTTTCCTGGTAAAATCAAATACATAAAATACGCCCACATTGAAGCCTGTTGACTGTCCAACATTTCTTCCTCCCACCGTCGTCATTACATTTCCTGTTAAAGACAGGGGCGGATGAAATGGCATATCATATTTAAAATTGAATCCGATCCTTGACATATCCATTTCATTACTCACAAAGGGCATGTTATTTCTTGTGATATCAAAACCCCCAAGTGTGTTCCATATATCAAACACGGCTTCGGCAATTAATCCCTTATCACGATATCCAGCCCTTACATTGAATGATGCCGCATCCGGCATATCCACTTCATTGCTATAATGCATTGCGGTAGTATAATACGCATCGCGATCAAGCGTTACGTTGCTTCGTACTACATAAGTTCCGGAAAGGGTACCAAACCAGGAGCCTCTTTGATAATCTACCATCCCACGCATCGAAAGATTTTTACTTTCCAACCCTATCGACATCGGTAAAAAATCTGCTGTATAATCTGATAAAGGAAGAGAATAACCACCAATTGCGAATAATGACAAACGGCCTGAAGCAATTTTTTTGGTGTATGCCTTCCATTTTACCCAAAGTGAAAGATCCTGCACACCTTCTTGTCCGTTAAGCTGACCGGCAGAAGCCTTTGTTAAAACATAAGGCAACCCAAATAATACATTAAGCTTGTTACTGATTCCATAGTTTCCCATAACGCTAAACATTTTGGTAGAAACAGTTCCAAGATTGAGGTTCTCTCTTTTTAGTGTTCCTTCCCAATAGTTTTTCCAACTACTATATCCGAACATCGGTCCAACACAAAGGGCATTCTTTTCCATCATGATACCATCAATATCAGTTTGTGCTGTTGAGGATATATCGATTATCAGTAACAATGATGTCATAGCAAGGACTATTTTACTTCGCATACGTTTTTTCATTCTTAGAAGGTTTTCGTTTTGTATAAAAATCTACTGTTAAAAAATCAATTTGAGAGAATAACCCTTCGTAGAAACGAAGGGTAGGTTTAAGGCTAATGGTTCGGGCTATTATTATAAATGAATTGTAATTCCCAGATTGATCAAATAATCTGCAAACGCCGCATCGCCTTGCACATGTCTGCCCAAATCAGCAGAGCGACGGATATCCGCATTGCTTTGTGTACGGTTTCTTTCCAATGCTATCGGGACATAGAGGTAAATATTATTCTTTTTGCCCACATAGGTAATGCCCGGCTCAGCAGAAATAATATAACCAGGTCTCCTGAAACCACGATCACCGCCAATCAAATCGCTTGATGGAAGTCCTTCAATACGTAAACCGCCGGAAAAATTTAGTTTGTTCACCATATAGCTAAGACCTGCGCGGGTCATGAAAAGATCAGGAACGCTCATGACATCCGTATTGTATTTCTTCGCAGTTGCATTGGGTGTGCCTCCTCTCGCTGTCGAGGTTCCATTTTGTTCCCTTGGATTTAACAGGTAGAAAGCGCTGCCATATGCGCCCAGCCTGTGACTGAAATTATAAAAACCATTTATTTCAAAAGTCACCCCCGTACCGCCATCTCCCGGCTGTATTGATTGATCCACCGGGCCGAGCACGCTTGAATCGGCTTTCTTATAGAAATAATCCGTGTAGGTAAAGTTACCCGTGGGCAATTTCAGTCCAAGTCCGAGTTGCAAGTTACCTTTGTGCGATTTCTTAGGGTCAAACATCCAGCGATAAGCAGCAATACGAATATCACCAATGCCGAAAGATTGAGTGCTGTGTCTGGTTCTTCCATCATGTTCGTATAAAGATGAACGGCCGAAGCCCAGAACAGGTAACGTCATTCCCATTGACCAGCGGGAATTGAATACACGGGTAAGGATCGCATCCAGCTCGTATGAATGATTGATCACATTCGATCCTTCTTCTATTCTATGATGTTGTTCTTCTTTCCCTACAAAATGTTTATAAGATTTAAAATAGCGGCTGTTAAGGTCCAGGAACCAGCTGCCAGCTTCGGATGGCTTGTTACAGATCCCGCCGATACCCCTGATCGCAACACATCCTTGCGCATTCGTTTGCAGAGTAGCTGCTCCAACTAAAATGACAATGATTAAAGAAATGCGTTTCATGATTTTGAAGTTAGTTTTCGTTATGAATTAATTTTTTGCAGTCAAATGTTCTTTTTTCAGTTTCAATTTTGATACAATGAATTCACCCAATTTTTTTCCGGCTATCGTGCCATTTTCATTATCAAAACGATAATGAATTCCTCCATATAATCTTGACATGGCAGCTTCCTCTGCGGCCGCCCGGAATGATCTTATTTCCCTGTTTTGAATTCCAAATTCAAGCAATGAAGTATCTGTGAATGATAAATTATCACC
>DASVAM010000427.1:0-3570 GCA_036376375.1 Chitinophagaceae bacterium | reverse complement strand
TTTAGACGAAACAGGACAGATCTTATGAAGAAAGAACTCAGACTTATCTTTTTTACAGTGGTTTTCTTCTCCCTGAAAACTAATGCGCAGGTGAACACGGTGGAATTTGGAAAGAACCGGGTACAATACCAGAAGTTCAATTGGAAATTTTACCAAACTGATAATTTCAATACTTATTTCAGCCAGGATGGGTTGGCTCTTGGAAAATACGTGGCACAAGTCGCAGAAGAAGAATTATCAGGAATCGAAGAATTTGTTGAATATGGCTTGCAACGCCGTGCCAACATCGTTGTATACAACAATTTTGATGAGTTTCGCCAAAGCAATATTGGCCTGGGCATTGATTGGCAAAATACCGGTGGTGTCACCAAGCTTGTCAATAACAAAATTGTTATATTCTTTGACGGCAATCATGAAAACCTGAAAAAACAGATTAGACAAGGCATTGCAAAAGTCCTTGTTGACAATGTGTTGTTTGGGGATGACCTTGGTGAGTTTGCTGCCAACCAGGCTTTACTTGATCTCCCGGAATGGCTTACTGATGGCTATGTAGCCTACGCTGCGGAATACTGGAGTGCTCAGTTGGATGATGATCTCAAATCTGCACTGTTAAGCGGTCGTTACAATAACTTCTACCAGTTTGCTCATGAAAAACCCTTGCTGGCCGGTCATGCTTTTTGGAGATGGGTGGGTGATAAATATGGAAAGAACAAAACCACCTACATGCTTTACCTGGCCCGCATATATCGCAATCTGAATTCTGCCTGTAACCGTGTAACAAAAAAGAAAAAATTTAAAGATCTTCTGACCGATTTCATGAATGAAGAAAGCCAGAAATACTTAAAAGATATTCGCGGCAGAAGGGTGGCGCCGAAAGGACAATTAGCGGTATCGGAATATATCAGGAAAAAAGATTATATCCGTTTTAATGCGAATCCTGTTCCGCGAAACATGAGTTATGCCGTGGTTGAGTTCAAGCAGGGAAAATATTATATCGTACTATATGAAAATTTTGTGAACCGTAAAGTGCTCGCCAAATACGGAACAAGGGCAAGAGAGGATGAAAAAAATCCTAATTACCCGATTATGGCATGGGACGGTAAGGGAACAAGATTAGCTGTTTTGTACTGGGAAGCAGGAAAATTAAGATTCTTCGTTTATGATCTTGTAAACCGCGTGAAGATCTCCAAAACTGAACTGGAGCAATTTGACCAGATACAGGATATGAAATATATGCTGGATGCAAATACATTAATATTCAGCGGTGTAAAAAGCGGGCAAACCGACATCTTTGTTTATAAAATTGATAAAGGAACCGTAGAACAAATTACCAATGATGTGTACGACGATCTGGATGCGGCGTTTGTAGCTTTTCCTAATAAAACAGGCATCATCTTCTCCAGCAACAGGCCATCGGCCACAGCGGCAAATGCTGATGATTCTTTGCCGCATAGCCGTTATAATATTTTTCTTATTGATAACTGGAATAAGTCTGATTTCAAACAGGTCTCCCAGCTAACTGATATGAAGCAGGGTAATGCCCGCTACCCTTCTCAATACAATACTTCCCATTTCACTTTTGTAAGTAACGAAAATGGAATTGCCAACCGGTATGCCGGTTTCTTCAGAACAGAAAGAGCAGGGTTGGATACCCTGGTATTTATTGGCACTGACTTTTTGCGCAATCCTACATTAGCTGAAGTTGACTCCTTATTAAAAGAATGGGATAAGCCAGATATTGATTCGGTAGGCTTTGTTTCCGTAACAAATGACTCCACCTATGTGTTTCCGATCACCAATTATCAAAGCAGCCTGTTAGAAACCAGGACCGCCGGTGATCAGCAACAGGTAAGTGAGGTAGTAAGACAGGGAGATTATAAATTCCTGTACCGGCTTCGTGTTGATGAAAACGCGTTGCGCCGGAGAAATATATCGGCGAGACCCACTGAATACATGAAGAAGGTAATGGAAGAAGAAAAATTCGAACAAAGTAAGCTTGAGATAAATTTACCGGGCGATGACTCAACCAGGAAACAGGATGACACATTTGAACATGAATTTGAAGAGAAGAAAGATTCCGCACAGATTGGAAACGTAGTCGAATCTGTAGAGGTGCCGGTGAAAGAACCCGTATTGGCGAAAGCAAAACTTTTTGAATATCGTCCGCCGAAATTTTTTAATGATTATGTAGTCGCCGGATTTAATAATAATGTTCTGATTACCCGGTATCAAACATATGCCGGCGGGTCTGGCCCGATACAGCTTGGTAATGGTGATCCGTTCAATGGTATGATACGGGTAGGAACTTCTGACCTGATGGAAGACTGGAAGTTTGCCGGTGGTATGCGATTGAGCACCGACTTGAAGAATAATGAATATATCATACAGGCTCAATACTTAAAGAAGAGGCTCGACTACAGTACGTCTTATTACAGGAGTACTCAAAAAGTTGTGGCTTACGACGCAAGTGGAAATGGATTTACCAGTAAGTTGTTTACCAATTTATACCAGATCGGTGTTTCTTATCCGTTTGATCGTGTAAGAAGCATTCGCTTTAATGCAGGTTTCCGTTCCGATAAAATCGTGATCCTTGCCGATGACCTGAACCTGCCGCCGGTTACATTGCAGATAGAAGACATTAAAAAGCACTACGGCATATTGCATGCAGAATATGTATATGACGATGCTATCAATCCTGCGTTGAATATCTGGTATGGCCTTCGTTATAAAATTTATTTTGACTGGAATTCCAAGATCAATAAGACAGCCGGCTCAACAGCAGACAACCCTTATTCGCTCAATCTGGGTGGCGATGCAAGATATTTCCTGCCGATCTACCGCAATTTTATCTGGGCAGTTCGTGGTGCATTTGATCTTTCATGGGGCCCGCAAAAAATCATTTACTACGCCGGTGGTGTTGACAATGACCTGTTCCCAAAATTTAATGATGCAAACCGGCCGGATCCCGACGCAGACTATACCTTTCAATCATTAGCTGTCAATCTGAGAGGCTTCAATCAAAATGTTGCGAATGGAAACAATGCAGCTGTAATCAATAGCGAGTTGCGGCTACCTGTATTCAGCACTTTATTTAATAAGCCGATCAACAATGCGTTCTTAAGAAACTTCCAGTTGGTGCAGTTCTTTGATTTGGGTACTGCATGGAACGGCAAGTACGACAAAATAGAAAGACCTTCTGTTTTATATAGCCAGCCGGGTAATCCTGTAGTGGTAAAAATAAAAGCGGGCGGTATTGGTCCTTTTGCCGGCGGTTATGGCTTTGGTGTCCGTAGTACGATACTCGGCTATTTCCTTCGTCTCGATACTGCCTGGGAAATGAATGGTTTCTTTAAAGGTAAACCGCTCTGGTATTTTGCCATGGGGCTTGACTTCTGATGAATCTGATTTCACTGATTGCATTTGAACTCCTTTGAGACCTCTCGTAACGGGAGGTTTTTTATTTTATTTACTTAGCATTTGTAATTTTATTCATAGTCGCTTGCGTCGTGCCGAAGGCACTCCTTTGGAGCACACTTGTGCTGTGTCAATTCTATTCATCAATAAAATGAA
>DASVAM010000426.1:0-18048 GCA_036376375.1 Chitinophagaceae bacterium | reverse complement strand
ATAATAGGCAGAGCAGATTGTTTGATTCAACATGGGTGCCGGAGTCACGCTTTGTAAAGCCTCTGCCAGCTTTTGAATAAACGTTTCAGTGTTTTCATCTTTTATAAGAAATAATAACCCGGGGTTCGTGCAAAATTGTCCTACACCCAGCGTAATGGACGCACTGAGCTGCAACGCCACTGCATCGCCACTTTGCTTTATTTTATCCGGAAGAAGAAGTACAGGATTGATACTGCTCATTTCTGCGTACACGGGAATGGGTTCTTCCCGTTCATTGATGGCTGCTTTGAACAACGCCATGCCACCATGGAAAGACCCGGTGAAACCAACCGCCTTTATGTCGGGATGTTTTACCAGTTGTTGTCCAAGTTGCAAGCCGCCGCCAATTAAAGATGAAAATACACCATCAGGCATTTTGCATTTTTGGGCAGCAGCATTAATAGCCGAAGCAACGAGCTCATTGGTTCCGAGATGAGAACTGTGTGCTTTTACAATTACAGGACAACCCGCAGCCAGTGCCGATGCAGTATCACCACCTGCCGTAGAAAAGGCCAAAGGAAAATTACTTGCTGCAAAAACAGCCACGGGCCCAATGGGATCCATTACTCTTCTTAGATCCGGGCGAGGCAGAGGTTTACGTTCGGGCAAGGCTGTATCAATAATCGGCTCAACAAAAGAACCTTCACGCAAAAGCGAAGCAAATAGTTTTAACTGCCCAACAGTTCTGCCTCGTTCGCCGATAATACGTGCTTCAGGCAAGCCACTTTCAAGATGAGCCCGTTGAACTAGTTCATCCAGTTGCATAATTTCATCTGCAATGGTGTCTAAAAAGACAGCCCTTTCTTCAAAAGATGTTCTTTTATAAATTTCAAAGGAAGACTTCGCTTTCGAAATTGCTTCATTAATTTCCTGTTCAGTTGCCACAGAAAATTCGCCTGGTAAATTACTTTTCAATATTGTGCTGAAAGCATGTAGTTTTTTTTCGCCCCCAGCTTTCCTTTCGAACCCAACAAAATTATTCCCGGAGATCATAATTAAACGTTTTTGATAAAGAGATCAATATTACGGACTAAGTGACGATCGCTGAAAAAGCATAGATCCGGCCGATGAAACAATACATCAATATATCCAAATCTACCGTCACCCTGCCAGCGGTCGCAGGTTCAAAGAATACACCCGCATACGCAAGATAGCTAACAAATTATTCAAAACGATGATTATAAGACTACCAATTAAAGCCAGCGAAAGATCTTTAACGCGGAAAGGCGTCACTTATTAAACACTTGTTACCGAAAAGCTGCAGATGAATGTGTTGTTGTAACCGAAATCGAATTTTTTTTTTATTGCCACGAAATAAGATTGCTAAATGCCCTCCCCGAATATGATTCATTAAAAAACCTCAAAGTCTGTTGGTTCAGAGAGCCTATACCAGGCGAAGGAGGAAAATGAGAAGTTTGAATTCATTGAATTCAGGCAGCAATTTTTGGACTGTGAGCCTCGGGGCTTTTAAGTTTGTTTGCCCCTAAAAACCTGTTAAAGAAAATTAAGCTAAATACCTGCCAGACTGTTTTAGACACAATTTTTATGTCCATACGAAAGCTGAGATTTTGAATGTAAACTGCGTCATAATAAAATCTTGAGACAATATTATGGGTGTCCTCGGCAGGGCCACGAAAACCTTTCACCTGCGCTAACCCCGAAATTCCCGGCCTAACTACGTGTCTGATCTTATAGTTCGGTATTTGTTCAGAAAACCTTTTACAATCTGCAAACATGTGTGGTCGTGGACCAACAATACTCATGTCGCCAAGTAAAACGTTTATAAATTGGGGCAGTTCATCTAAGCTGGTTTTACGAAAAAATTTTCCAATTGAAGTCACCCGCATATCATTATTACTTGCAGAGCATTTATCGGCATCAAAATTCAAAACCATTGTTCTGAACTTCAGGCATCGGAAACTTTTTAAACCTCTGCCCACGCGTCTTTGTATAAAGAATACCGGACCTCTTGAATCTAACTTTATCACAATAGCCATAAGAGGTATTAGCCAGCTTAATAACAGTATAATAACTGCAATTGAAAATATAATGTCTGAAACTCTTTTCAACAGGAAAAAAGACGCCTTGTTATCCAAATAGCTACGAAATGGCGTTTCGTCTTCCTCCATAATAATTTTTAAATCAATTGGTTGGCATGATTCAAGCTGGTTGTTGGCTATCATTAGTTTTTCATTAGAGTTTGCATTTATCATGCAATGTTTGAACATAAAGCAGCAAAGCTATTTCTTTTCATATCCAGTCCAATACCCTATTTGGGGTATTCTTGCAAAAAAATACATAAATTTTGATCTGAGTTATTTCTGCCTGGACAATGTTGCCTGTTGAATCGTTGCTTCCAGGTATCTTTTATTAAAGTGCTTCGATGGAGTCTACGCTGCCAAGTTTAACAGCCTAAAATAAATTAGCCATACATTTGCTGCCTTTAAGAAAATCGCCTGTAAGCCCCAGGCCTAGGTAATGAAAAAAATTATATCGATCGTTGGCGCCAGACCCAATTTTATGAAAGTTGCGCCCATCCATTTTGAATTTCTGAAATATAAAGACTCAGTTCAACATTTAATCTGTCATACCGGACAGCATTACGACGAAAAAATGTCAAAAATATTTTTTGATGAACTCGGGTTGCCAAAACCAGATTTTTATCTTGGTGTGGGCTCAGGTTCACATGCGAGTCAGACGGCCGGAATCATGATCGAATTTGAAAAAGTACTTATTGCCGAAAACCCTGATCTGGTAATTGTTGTCGGGGATGTCAACTCCACTATTGCCTGTAGCCTGGTGGCAAAAAAAATGCAGATCCATGTGGCACATGTTGAGGCAGGACTAAGGAGTTTTGACCGCACAATGCCGGAAGAAATAAACAGGATACTTACAGATTCGATCTCAGATCATCTTTTTGTTACTGAGCAAAGTGGCATCGATAATCTAAAAAAAGAAGGCGTAGATGAGAAAAAGATTTTCTTCACAGGTAATGTGATGATCGACTCATTAATTCAAAACATGGCCCGGATTGATCATTCATCTATCCTATCTGATTTGAACATCAGTAAAAAGGATTATATACTTTGCACATTGCATCGTCCGTCAAATGTGGATAATAAAGAATCACTAAAAAACATACTGGCCACGCTTAATTCTTTTACATCAAAAAAGAAAGTCGTCTTTCCGTTACACCCTCGTACTCGTTCAAACATGAGAAAGTTCGGAATTGGCAACAACTTATCAGAAAATTTATTATTCACTGATCCCATAGGATATACAGATTTTCTTTGTCTCATTAAAAATTCATCTCTGATCGTCACAGATAGTGGCGGTATCCAGGAGGAAACAACTTACCTGGGGATCCCATGTGTAACGCTGAGAGATAACACGGAGAGACCTGTAACGATTAGTATAGGAAGCAACTACCTGGCAGGCACTGATATTTCAAACCTAACTGAAATTGTGACCGATATTCTGAATGGCAGAGTAAAAAAAAGCGAAATTCCTCCACTTTGGGATGGCAGAGCTGCGGAAAGAATTTGTAAGACATTGGCAAATGCATAATTTGACTGAACACATTTAAATAAACTTAATCTATTTTTACCACGAATAAATAAGCTACTTATGAGTGAAAAGCCTGTTTCAGAGAATAAAAGTTCAGCTGAAATTGATATGACTGATTTTCTCAAACTGTTAGGAAAAGGATTTACCAGGATTGCACAGGGAATTACCTGGCTATTTACCAACGCTTTTGAATTGCTGATCTTATTTTTTCTTTTTCTCAAGCGTAAAATTGGCTGGCTTGGCCTAGCCTTTTTTCTGGGATTAGGTTTTGGTTTTTATACATATTATAGCAGCGGCACTACTTATCGATCCGAAATGATCACAAGATCAAATTTTGAAAGCACTTATTTTCTTTATAACCAAGTTGAGTATTTTAATTCTTTGATAAAAAATAAAAACCTGTCAGATTTAAGCAAGATTTTTAATATCAATGAAACAGATGCCAAAGCTTTGGTAAACTTCGATGCCTCGCCAATTAAAACTGATATTGAAGCCGCCAAGCTTTATCGTCAAATTTTTTTACGGACAAAGCGAAATCATACTTATGGTTTTGACACCATTTGGTCAAGAACTATGAAATTTAATGATTTTAAAAAACAATTGACAAATTATGATTACCCGCTAAATAGAATCATTGTAAAGTCAAAACTAGCTGGTATATTCCCAAAGATCCAACAAGGTTTTCTGAATTCATTAAATAATGATCCTTATCTGAAAGAAAAAAAGGAGCGTTTTCAGCAAATACGTCAACAGGAAGAACAATTACTTACTGATGCATTAACTAATATTGACACATTACGCCAGGTATACAATAAAAAGTTGACCATGCCGGCTGAAAATACACCAGCAGGCGGTTCCCAGTTAATACTCGGTGAAAGAAATGTCCGTAATCCCGAATTGGACCTCTACGATAAAACGATGTTAATCAAAGACGAACTAATGGAATTAAAAGCAGTGAACGCAGAAGAAAAAGAACCGTTGGTATTATATGCTGCTTTGGGAAGCACCGGTACTGCAGAAGCTTTAGATAAAAGTATTCTTCCCCCTGCTTTGTACTTAATGGCTGCTATGTTTTTTATCCTTTTGATCATTGAATTTGTCACCTATCTTACTAAACTGGAAACTAGAAAAAAAGCGAAAATTGATAGTTGAGGCTTGCAGACGCTCTTCTCAAACAACTTCCAAGTCATATTGATGATTAAGCGGATTATAATAATAGGAGCATTTACAGGCACTGCACATATTTCGATGTTGTTCGTGATAAAAAAACTGAGCGAGACTTCCCCCATCTCTGTTATTAAATCGATTGGAGAAGTAGACTCATTATTTAATCTTATCACCAGCATCCTTGCTTCTGGTCTTCTAATGACATCGGTACGTGAAATAACAATCTCCCAAAATTGGAAAGAACCTTTGCTTGCATCGATTAGAGCAAGGTTTACTTTGAGCTTATTATTGATCACTGCAGCTATCGCAGGATTTTTTAATCCCGTATATTGGTTAATGCTTTTCGCGCCAGTCTTTGCCTTAAACCCGGACTACGCATTATATGCAAAAGGCAAGTCCGTCATGGCATCATTCCTTGCATTCATCCGTGTTGTAGTTCCTTCTATCGTACTCATGATAAGTTCGTATTTTTTTGACCAACAAATTATTATTCTTTTTTCTGCCAGTATTATTCTCATGTATTTAACAACAGGGGTTTATACAAGTTATATTTTACAAAGTAATTATCTCGTAAGTCCATCATTAAGAAGTCTAACCCAATATCTTGAAACTCTTCCGATGGGAGTAGTTTCGTTCAGTTACTATTTTCTTGGCCTTGGATTAATAATACCAACGACTTATTTCTATGTGGACGAACGTACTGTTGCTATTTCCTATATCATCATTAAGATATATGTGGTATTCAAAAGTGCTTTGCGGATTATTAACCAGACATTTATCAGTGATATGGTAGAGGATGAAGTATGCGCAAAAGTTGATCAGATTGCTATGCTGGGTGGGTTGGCATTTCTGGCATCGGCATTGTTTTTTCCTGAAGGATTCCTGAATCTGTTTGCAGATGAAAAAATAGTCGTAGCTGATCTATGGATCTATTTATTGGGCATAACTGGCTTTATCGTTTCTCCTTTTATTAGTCTCACAACCAAAGCCATCCTTGAAAGAAAAGACCGACCGTATGCGAAGATCGCGTTTATTTCTATTGTACTATCTGCATCTATTATAGCCTTATTCTCTATTTTCAATGTGGAGGAAGGTGTTTTGATCGGACTCATTGCTGGAGAATTATATTGTGTTATTGGGTTATTAATGATCTTAAAACAAATCGTTTTATTAAAGCAACGTCTTGAGTTCCTTGTAAAAAATTCATACCTGTTGACCATACCGGCATCAATCAGATGGTTCGCCGGTGATAATACCCGGGCTTTTCTTGTATTTATTGTTATGTTCCTGATTACAGCGCTATTGGCAAACAAAAAGAAAGTAGGCTTTAAACCCATTAATTAATTAATTAACTAACAGCTAACGCTATCTGTGCTTAATTCATCAACCCATAAATCGAATTTTATTCATGTTTTGATCTTGATATATTTTCTCGGTTTGTTGTTTTTTGGAAAATCTTTCTCAAAGTTTCAGCTGTTTGGACCTATTTATCTTCATGACTTTGTGTTAGCGGTTATTTGTTTACTTTCCATTTCATTTCAACCTCGTATCAGAATACTTTCCCTTTCTATTTTATTGTTATTATTCATAGCAGCCCTCTATTTTGCTATCGATTTGCTTTTATTATGGCGGGATAAACCACTATTATTAATGGCGATCCGTCAATTCGGTTTATTCTTATATCTTTTATGCAGCTTTCTCATTTTTGGCTCACAGGTTAGAACACTTTCTGAATCACTAAAAGCTATAAAACTGATAAGGATCATTGGCCGCCTTTCGGTGTATAGCCAAATTGTTTATTTGATCTATGGTTTTAGTTTTATTCCGGGTTTTTCTCTTTTTGGCAAACTTGATTACAGTTATTTTAGTCCATTAACCGTAATGGGCATTATCACATATTGTGCAGATGCGCTAAGCAATGAGCCGAACCCAATATCTAAGGCTACTAAATTCACATTAGGAATACTGTTATCGCTCACACTTGGACATTCATCTGCCTTCCTTGGAATTTTTGTGATACTGATGCTTTATGCCTACATAAAGATCAAACCTGTGCAACGGCTTTTTTCTTTCACCTTTATAGTTGCCGCCTTACTTCTTCTATTGTTCTTGCCACAATTCACCGATTTTAATGCAGGTTGGAGGCTCGTATATTGGAAACATATTTTAGAAAGATCCTTCACAGATGGCTATCTCATCTTTGGTCATGGATTTGGGTCAGCGTATATGACATACGAACAGGCCCAGTATATCGACAGGATAATGCATTCAAAAAACATGCTTGATGAATATTTTCCTATGACCAGATACCTTAATCCACCGCACAATTCTATGCTTACTATCGTGTTTCATGTAGGATTGATCCCCGCCCTCCTTTTCTTTACTCCATTAAAGCAAACATTTACACAGCTTTTCCTGAAAAAATTTCCATCAGACCCGAACACGCTGTTCCTGATCCTGGCACTTTTTGGTTGCTTAGTCTGGATATGTTTTAATGTAATTCTTGAGCTGCCGCACTCAAGCACATATTTTTGGCTGGTGTACCTGACGACCATTTTTTATTTGAAAGAAACATTCAATAACAACCGGCAACAATGAAAAGCAGAGTATTGTTCATTATGCAATTACCTCCACCTTATCATGGTGCCTCTATGGCAAATGAATGCATTGCTAATAGCCATTTAATAAAGGATTCGTTTAATATTTCAATAATTGATATCAAAACGTCAAATAATTTACATGACCTGGGGAAATTCTCTGTCAGGAAGATCACTAAATCAATCGCTCTGGCGTTTAAAATACTTTTCCGGCTTCTGTCTTTCAAACCCCGGGTCGTACATTTTACTCTGGCCCCTTCGGGTTTTGCCTTTTACAGAGATGCGGCATACGTATTCATTATAAAGCTTTTTACCAGGAATCTTGTATTGCATTTACATGGTAAAGGTTTTCAAAATGGCATTGAGAACAGTAAACCTTTTAAGTATTTCTCAAAGAAAATATTCAAGAACAGTTATTGCATCCATCTTTCTGAAACACTTCAAAAAGACGTTCCTGATCTTCACGTGAAAAAAAGGTTCTTAATTCCATATGGCGTGCCAGTGGTAAAAAATAATTTCCCGGAGAAAAACGATAACTCTACTATCCGGCTTTTGACGATTTCAAATTATGTAAGATCCAAAGGCATTCTCGATATAATAGATGCGGTAGAAATCGTGGTAAAGACGCACACCCAATTTCATGTACGTTTGGTAGGAAAGCCTTATGATCTCGATATAAAATATCTCAATAATTATGTCTCAGAAAGAAACCTGGCCAATTTTATTTCTATTACAGGACCCAAATATGGCAATGAAAAATTCGAAGAATTAAATAACGGGCATATTTTTATCCTGCCCACTTATTATCCCAACGAAGCGTTCCCTGTTTCATTACTGGAAGCGCTTCAGTTTGGCCTCCCATGTATTACTACACCTGAGGGTGGTATTCCTGATATGATCGAAGATGGCTTCACTGGCTTTCTCGTTGCTCCCAAAAATAAGGAGCAATTAGCTGATAGAATTCTCCAGCTTTTGCAAAATGAGCAAATGAGGAACACAATGAGTGCAAACACAAAATTGATTTTTGAAGAGAAATACACGTTAGAGAAATTTGAAAAAAATATCGTAATGACAATCAAAGAAATATTGGCAGAAAAATAATTTATGAAAGAAATGACTTTTTTGAATAAGCTATTTTTTGTCCTTGTACTATTTTTTGCAATTTCCCTTCCCTTACCAATTGCCTTCAGTAGTATTGCAGTTATTTTATTATGTATTTTATTCCTTGCTAATAGAAAGGGTCTTGTAACTGGTATTAAACTATATGCCGGGAATCGCCGTAACATCCTTCTCCTTATCATTTTTGCAACTCTTACGCTTAGCATAACTTATTCTGATGACAAAAAAATAGCAGCAAACGTTATTTTAGCAGCGTTACCGTTAATAGCATTGCCTTTGTCTCTTTCGCGACTGATCACTCTCACAACAAGGCAATATAATATTCTCAAAGTTTTTTTTGTGCTTTCCTGTTTTATTACCTCATTGGTTTATTTTTTTGCAGCAATTTCAAGGAGTGGTTTAGCAGACGGGAGTTATCCTCTCTATATGCGTCATATGCCCCTATCAGATACGCTCGCCTATACTGCTATTCATTTGACCTATCACCATCTGAGTCCTGGCATACATGCTGTATTTTTCTCACTTTATATCGCATTTGCGATCATATTAATTGTTTTTAATTGGGAGCAACTTTCAAAATGGGCAAAGATCATTTGCGGTGTCCTCGTATTCTATTTCATCTTATATCTCATTTTACTTTCATCAATTATCATCAATTTTGGATTGTTCAGTTTTTTAATTGGTTATATATATTTTCAATTTTCGTTCAGAAAATGGCACCACTACCCTATTTTTTTTCTGACCCTATTATCTGGTACATTCATAACATTATATTTACTTATTTCGAAATCATTTATTCCCCCGCATGTGGCTATTTACCGTTTTGATTCTCCTGTGTTTAACGAAACAATTGCAGCGGCTCTTATTCTGGTTTTTCTTACAGGATTGTTGTCAATCGCCATTAAGCGACTATTTAAAAAGAACTATGTACCGATACTGGCAAGTCTGGTGATCCTGGTGGCTCTTTCATTTTCCTATTTGGGTTATGATAAATACAAATTAGCTACCGCGCAAAACAAAAACAGCATAGAAGCACGAATAAATTATGGCAAAGAGGCGCTTCGGGCTATTAAAACAAATCCTGTTTTTGGCATTGGTATAGGGGATAAAAAGAATGAAAATATTATGAAAGTGGAAGACTTGCCGGAAGGTGCTCTGCCCGACCATATGTTTAATTCCCACAACCAATTCCTGGATTTTTGGCTGTCATCAGGTATCATTACATTGATTTGCTTTGTTTTATTGTTAATTAATGAATTGCG
This sequence comes from Chitinophagaceae bacterium, assembly GCA_036376375.1. Lineage (GTDB taxonomy): Bacteria > Bacteroidota > Bacteroidia > Chitinophagales > Chitinophagaceae > VBAS01. Next base: position 8,297 of record DASVAM010000426.1, on the reverse strand, counting down.
GAAAACATTTCACTATAAGGATTTGTCTTATTTAGGCCTGGTATATCTTTTCTGTTTATTTTGTTTTACCGATTCGGCAATAATGGTACAACGTGGACAACTTTTCTTCTTGTTCTTTATTGCCCTTTTTGACTACGAAATAAAAAATCAAGGTAAAGCAACCTGAATTTACAATGAATAATAATTAAGAGTTATGTGTGGATTAGCAGGTTTCATCAATTTTGAAAATAATGAATTGCTGGCAAAAGAAGTTTGCACAGTGCAACAGCATAGAGGGCCGGATGCACAAAAAATTTGGATACATAATAATGTTGCCTTGTCACATCAACGACTTTCAATCATTGATCTTGATTCCAGATCTGATCAACCTTTTGTGAAAAATGGATTAGCTATAATTTTTAATGGCGAGATCTATAACTATAAACAACTCAAAGCCAAAATATCAGGCCTTGATCCCAAAACTGGATTTATTACTACATCTGATACAGAAGTACTATTAGAATTATACAGGATCAAAAAGGAAAAGTGTCTTGAAGACCTGATTGGCATGTTTGCCTTCGCCATTTATGAAATAGAAGCTGGAAAAATGTTTATTGCGAGAGATCATTTTGGAATTAAACCTGTTTTTTATACTCAAATAGAAGATCGTTTTGCTTTTGCTTCTGAGTTAAAAACATTGGTGAATCTTCCCGGCTTTGATAAAACAATAAATCATAATGCTCTGGTGGGTGCCTTAAATTATTCATGGATACCGGGAAACCAATCCATGTTTAAAAAATGCTTCAAACTTCCACCGGCTCATTACTTAACGATTGATACACGCGAAGAACTTCCTGCTCCAACTCTTTATTGCTACTGGAAACTCGATACAAACACCGAATTTACAAATGAGGAACAAGCCATTTCGGCTTTGGCAAAATGCATGGAAGAAACGATTCAAAGACACATGGTAGCAGATGTACCGGTAAGCAGTTTTCTGAGTGGTGGCCTTGACTCTTCCCTCATCTCCGTGATGGCAGCGAAAATAAATCCCGCATTATCTACCTATACTATTGCTGTTGCTGCAAAGGATAAGAAAGCGGAACAAATGCCCGAAGACGAAAAATATGCACGTCAAATAGCCGATCAATTTCATTTTGACCATCATGAAATTGAAATAACTCCTGAGATCATAAAAATATTACCGGAAATAGTTCATACTCTTGACGAGCCTATTGGTGATCCTGCAGCAATAAATACATATCTTATTTGTAAGGAAGCAAGAGCCCGGGGAGTAAAAGTATTATTGTCGGGGATGGGAGCTGATGAGATTCTTTTTGGATATCGAAGACAAAAAGCAACATTGCTGGCAAAAACTTTCAGAAAGATTCCAGCTCTTCTGCGAAGGCCTGTAAGCTCAGTTGTTCAAAAATTACCTGTAAAATCAAATGGTAAAGGCAAAAAATTAACACGATGGGCAAAACGTTTCTTATCGTTTGCAGACCTGCCAACTGAAGAGGCATACATGAAAAGCTATTCGTACTACAACCAAGAGGAATTAAAACAGCTTTTCAAGTCTGACATCAGCAATAATTATACATGGTTAAGAGATCAGCATTTATCTTTTTTTAATGACAGTTATCCTGGCGACCCTATAAACCAAATGTGCTTTACCGATATTCAAATGTTCATGGTCGGCTTAAATCTATACTACACTGACAGAGCCTCGATGGCAGCGTCAGTAGAAGTGCGGGTTCCATTTATCGATAAAGAAGTCATTAGTGTGGCAATGAAAATAAAAGGCTCATTAAAATTTCAAAAAGGACAATCAAAATACATCTTAAAAAGAGTAGCTGAAAAATATTTGCCAAAAGATATCATTTATAGGCCAAAAGCTTCATTTGGAGCCCCCATTCGCTCATGGATAGGTAAAGACCTAAAGGAAATGGTAGATCAATTATTATCAAGAGAAAGTGTCGAAAAAAGAAATATTTTTAATTACGGGTTCATTAAAAAGATGATAGACGATGATCGGGCAGGAAAAGAAGACAATGCCTACAAAATATATCAGCTGCTCACCGTGGAGCTATGGTTCAGGGCCTATATTGACAGGGCAACCAGTTGAGAAATGTTGCCATGTATCCTTAATTTTGCCAATTAATTTTATTCATTGGAAATTACTAACAAGAGTACCGAGGAGATAAAACATTTTTGGAATGAAAACCCTGTTGGAAGCAATTTTATTGCTTATGAGGAGGGAAAGAGATTTTACGAGGATTATGACAATTTTCGTTATAAAACTGAAGATCATATTCTGGGAGAATTAGATAAAATTGATTTTCAAAATAAGAAAACACTTGAAATTGGACTTGGACAGGGTGCAGATTCAATGCAGTTGATTAATCGTGGCGCCGTTTATTATGGAATTGATCTGACAGAAGAATCAATAAGAAGAGTAACTGAGCGATTTAAAATCTTTAACAGGAATTACCAGGATATTAAAGTATCGAACGCTGAAAATATCCCTTATCCTGATAACTTTTTTGACATTGTATATACACATGGTGTTATCCACCATTCTCCTTCGATAAAAAAAATTGTGGAAGAGATTCATCGCGTTTTAAGACCAGGCGGGCAAGCAGTCATAATGCTCTATCACAAAAATTCATTTAACTATTACATCAGTATTGGTATTTTGCGAAGGATCGGTTTAATTTTTTTACTTGCTTTCCCTTTTTTATCGAATTTAATTTCAAAGCTGACCGGCGAAAGTAAGGAGCGAATTAACCGGCATCGCCAACTGATGAAAGAACAAGGGTGGTCTTATCTTAAGATGAAAAATTTTATTCATCGATCTACGGATGGCCCCGATAATGTATTTAGTTCAGTTTGGAATAAAAATTCTGCAAGCAAACTATTGGTTGATTTTTCTTCTGTATATACCAATGTCCACTTTCTTAATGAAAGACATTTGTTAGGTTTGCAGTACTTATTACCTAAATCACTAAAAAGTAAAATTGCACATCGATTTGGCTGGCATTTATGGATAAAAGCAATTAAATGAAACAGGTGATCCAAAATTTTAAGACAGGCAAGCTTAGCGTTGAAGATGTTCCTCTGCCTTCCTTATCGAAAGGAATGGTACTGGTTGAAAACAAATATTCCTTGATCAGTGCAGGTACCGAAAGAGGTACTGTGAAAGTCGCCAAAGCAAGTTTGATCGGCAAAGCAAAACAGCGACCGGATCTGGTCGCGCAGGTAATGCAAAATATAAAAAAAGAAGGCTTGATGGCCACCATTGAAAAGGTTCGTACTAAGCTTGACTCATTAAAAGCTTTGGGCTATAGTACGGCGGGGACAGTGATAGCCTCGATGGATACAAATAATTCATTTATGACCGGCGATCGGGTTGCTTGCGCCGGGCAAGATTATGCATCACATGCAGAAATAGTTTGTGTACCTCAAAACCTGGTCGTACGAATTCCTGATAATGTTTCATTTGAAGAAGCAAGTTTTACAACAGTAGGAGCAATAGCCATGCAGGGTGTCAGGCAAGCAGATCCAAAATTGGGTGAGACTATTGCTGTCATTGGCCTGGGATTACTGGGTCAATTAACCTGCCAGTTATTAAAAGCAAATGGATGTAAAGTAATCGGAATTGATATTGCTGATCATCTGATTGATTTAGCAAAGGAAACTGGTACGGATGACGCAATTAACAGAAACAATCCTGATCTCATAAATATCCTGGATAATTTTACCAAAGGCTGTGGATTTGATAGTGTGATCATTACAGCAGCTACTTCTTCGAACGATCCAATCGAATTATCCGCAGAAATCACCAGAGCAAAAGGAAAAGTAGTAGCCGTAGGAGCGGTGAAACTGGATGTTCCCCGCGATCCGCATTTTTATCGTAAAGAACTTGACCTTCGTTTGTCTTGTTCATACGGACCCGGACGATACGATTCCAATTATGAGGAAAACGGTCATGATTACCCATACGCTTATGTACGCTGGACAGAACAACGTAATATGGAAGCATTCCTGCAATTACTTTCGCAAAAAAAACTAAATGTTCGACCACTCATTACTCACAACCTTGAGATCTCAGAAGCTGAGAAGGCCTACCAAATCGTGATGGGCGAATTGCAAGTGCCCCATATCGGCATCCTCCTTAATTATCCTGAAAGCAAAAATAAATTTACCTCACAAATTGTATTGCGTCAAAACCCGGTAGATCAATTCAATGTTGCTTTTTTAGGCGCAGGGAGTTTTGCTCAAAGCTATCTTATCCCAAAAGTGAAAAATTATGGAGTATCCCTGCAAACAGTCGTTACGTCAAAAGGTATTACGGCCAAAAATGTTGCCAATAAATTTGGTTTTAGCAAGGCATCTTCCAATGCAAATGATATTTTGAATGATGAGGTTATCAATACCGTTTTTATTGCTACACCTCATAACTTACATGCGACATTTGTACTCGCCGCATTAAAAGCCGGCAAAAATGTTTTTGTAGAAAAACCTCTTGCGATGAACTATGATGAGCTTGAGGAGCTTAAAAAATACTACGAAGTCGAAGGAGGAAACCTGATGACAGGTTTTAATCGTCGTTTTAGTCCTATTGCAACCGAGTTAAAAAAACTTTTTAACGATCTTCATGAACCCCTGTTAATGAATTATCGTGTTAATGCGGGCTTTATTCCAAAAGACCATTGGACGCAGAAAGAAAATATTGGCGGCGGCCGTATCATTGGTGAAATATGTCATTTTATTGACCTCATGCAGTTCTTTACTGGTTCGCTTCCTGAAAGAATATTTGCTCAATGCATTAACAGCCCAAATAATAAGATCAAGAATGATGATAATGTTAGTATCGTATTAAAATTCAGAGATGGGTCTGTTGGCAATATTATTTACTCTGCAAATGGAGATAAGGCACTGCCAAAAGAAAGAATGGAAATTTTTGGTGGCAACAAGATTGGCGTTATCAATGATTTTAAAGGTGGTGAATTCTATAATGGAAATAAACTTAAAACGCTTAAAGAAGAAGGTAAAGGCCATAAAGAAGAAATAAGTGCGTTCTTTGATGCTTTATCAAAAGGTGGAGTAATGCCGCTGGAATTTGAATCGATGTATTACACAACAAAAACAACATTTAAGATTATTGACAGCTTACATACGAATTTACCTCAGTCAATCTCTTAGAACCAATTGGCAAGAAACATCACTGAATACCTGTGCTGTAACAGATAGTATTTAATTATTTAGTCCTGAAAAAATATTTCAAAATAATAAATACAAACTTAGAATTTCCTATAATGTATCTTTTTAACATCCTGGCGGGCTCCTGGTACACTCTAAAGAGCCATTCCAATCCTGCTTTCTGCATCCATTTGGGTGCTCTTTTTACATACCCAGCGATAACGTCGAAACTTCCTCCAACTCCCATGATCAAATTCACATTTTTCAGCAGATCCCTGTTTTGATATAGAAAATTCTCTTTTACCGGTGAAGTGATCGCTACAAATAGAATATGGGGTCTGCTTTGCGCTATCAATTCTGCAATTTTTCTCTCATCTTCTTTGTGAAAATATCCATTTCTGTACCCGGCAATTATTGCAGCAGAATATTGTTTAACATATTTTCTAACTAGTTTTTCGACGACCTCTTCTTTTGCCCCAAAAAAGAAAATACGATAATGTTTTTTATGAGCTGACTCAACTAATCTTTCCATTAGATCTATTCCTGCAACTCTTTCTTTTAAAGGTTGTCTAAACAAGCGGGACGCCCATACAACCGCCTGTCCATCAGCGTTAATAAGATCAGCTTCAGTAACGCTTTCTTTTAACTCAGGGTTTTCATGCATGGAAACAATCTTCCCGGCATTGACAACTGTATGATGAATATGTTCGTTGTTCATTATTGCAGCATCAACCAGATCCAGCGTTTCCTGCATAGTAAGATTATCGATCGGCGTACCAAGTATGTGTATTCTCTTAGCTGTCATTTGTCGGCTGTTTCCTTTAAATAATAACTCATTGCATAGAACATCCACGCCTCAGCCCACCGCATGTAAGGAATCCGCGATGAAAAAAATTTATTCTTCTGATAGTAAAAGTAACCTTTCTCATCCTGCATATTATTGATGGTCCATTTCATTACACGTTCAGCAAGATCTGAATATTGTTGAAATAAGTCCAACTTACTTACGGTAATAATCAATTGAGCCTGGCTATGGATATCGATTGGATATAGCTTATCATGGTAATACTTGCCAGCACCGTCTTTTCTAAAAAAGGTCTTTAGATAAAAATCGAACCCCCTTTGTAAATTATAGTCATAAGAATTATCTCCAGTATAATCCCGGTAAGCATTTATACATTCAAGATTAAAACCCGTATGGAAATTATCGATCCATTGATGAAATGGCAAAGTGCCATAGGCCCATGCCCCATTTTGTTGTTGCCTTTCACAAACAAATGCCACTGCTTTTTGTGCCGCTGCCTTGTAAGTTTCGCTTTTAGTATAAAATAACGATCTGCTTAACAATCTTGCACCAAGCAGCGATGCATTAAACACCTGCGTATTATCAAGAGGCGAATAGGAAAAACTAAAATTTCCTTTATTATCATAAGACCGGTTCAGGTCTTTCAATACAAAATCGGCACTTGACAAAGCAGTCTCTAAAAATTTCTTTTCTGACGTGATTTCATAAGCATTAAAAAGTGAATCCGCTACGTAAGAAGTAGCTACAACTGTAGGCGTATTTTTTGGTTGAAAAAAAGCGCGGGCCTGCCAATCAAAATTATATCCCCAACAGCTTCCAGCATAATTTTTGTTTTGCAACTCGATAAGCTTGTTGGCCAAAAAAATGATTTTATCAAGATAAGTTTGCTGAGGATCCAGGTTATATAAATTGCAGTACCCAGACAGAAATAATCCGAGACCTTTTGAATTAAAATCTTTTTTAACTCCGGCAATCTTTCTGAAATTTACCGGACTTCTTTTAAAGAATTGTATCCACGCTAATTTGCAAAATCGATTGTTCCTGATAAATGGTAGTGAAGCAAATACACCGCTATTCAATCCATCATAAGGATCCCATCCTTTGTACTGATTTTCTTCGCAATAAGCCTTTAACTTGTTAAAACTGGTAGCAACTGCCTCGCGCATTTTAGCTAATCATTATTGTAATTCGCAAAAATATTCATCAATTAGTGTGACTGTAAATAAATTATTAGCAAAATACGAGGCTGTCTCAAAAGTCCTTACCAGGAGGGACACAAAGGTCACAATGATTCACACAAAGAACACAAAGCATTGAAAGCAAGTACTGACAGCTTAGTGTACTTAGTGTTTTCTTAGAGTTCGTTGTGTTCCATTAGATATTTGAGACAGCCTCGTATTTTGCGGTGAGAGAGTCCCACTGAAGCGGGAGAACCCCCGGCACAAGTTTGGGGCCACGCGACGGTTTGGTCCCACCGGTGGCGGGATGAGGGAGGGATTCGATCCGCCGCGGCGGAACAACTTTCAACGTTCGCTTATTTGAAAAAAATAAATGCCCCATCTACTGGAGCATTTCTAGGTATCGCGGTGAGGGAGGGATTCGAACCCTCGGTACATCTTTAAGGACGTACGACGGTTTAGCAAACCGTTGATTTCAGCCACTCATCCACCTCACCCTGAGAAAATGACTGAAGTTGTTATTTAGTTGGCAACGCCCCGATCAATATCGAGGCGATCCTTAAAGTTCAGAGAACCCGATTCAATCGGGTCGACCTCATTTGTCGCGAAGACCCCGATTCCATCTGGGGGCGCCTTCTACTCTAACGTCGGGAAGACCCCGATTCAATCGGGGCGACCTCTACTCTAACGTCGGGAAGACAGGATTCGAACCTGCGACCCCCTGGTCCCAAACCAGGTGCGCTACCGGCCTGCGCTACTTCCCGATTCCCTTTTATAACCATTGTTTTTAAAGGGGTGGCAAAAATAAAGATTAATTCCTTTACGAAAGGTATTATTCTCCACTTTGTCGAATAAAAAATCCCCAACTTTTCGCTGAGGATCTTTTCAAACGAATTTCTATAAATCTCTGTCGTTACATCGCCGCTAATTGCACTTTTTGCTGAAGCTCAAGTACATTTTCACGGAATACGCCATCGGTATCCATTAAGTCCTTCACCGTTTGGCAGGAATGAATTACAGTAGTATGGTCGCGACCCCCAAAATGCTCTCCGATAGTTTTTAATGAGTTTTTAGTAAATGCTTTGGCAAGATACATCGTGATCTGCCGGGCCTGTACGATCTCTCTTTTTCTT
>DASVAM010000421.1:0-4319 GCA_036376375.1 Chitinophagaceae bacterium | reverse complement strand
GGCCGACTATAGGCTGCCCGTTGACTTAAGTCAAAATCAAAAAAGGGAGTTGTTATTTTTTGCGCATTGACTTTCGGCGAACCCGGCTGAGTGTTTCAGGCGCAATGCCAAGATAAGAAGCAAGCATATGTTGCGGTATCCGCTGGGCAATAGACGGGTAAGTTTGCAGAAAATCATTGTATCTTTCCTTCGCCTCGGCAATGAGTGAGTCAACAATGCGTTTATCTTTTGCCGCCGACCGTTTTTGTATACCTGCCTGGAAAGATGCGCTGTAGGCAGGCACCTTTTCCAACATTTTAAAATGTCCGGCCTGGTCAATAAGCAGTATATCTGAATCTTCGATAGCATCTATAAAACAGGATGCTTTCGTTCCCTCCGCTCCCGGACCTTTATCACTGATCCACCAGTTTTCAGGAGCAAACTGTATAATATGTTCTTTGCCTTTATGATCGATCACATAGCTGCGCAAGAATCCCTTACACACAAAAGCACCATATTTCAGGATATCACCTTCACGAAGTAAAAATTCTCCTTTCGTCAATTGTTTTGGAATAAAGACCGAGTGGATGATATGCATATCATCGTCTGACAACGGATGATGTTTTCTTAAATATTCAAAAAGGACTTCGAACATATTATTAATGATAACGTGAAATTAAGAAAAAGAGAAAAAGGATACGGAAGAAAGGACAACGGCATAAAGTCTTTGAAGACAGTTTTGATGCGAAAGAATGTTAATCAAATAAGAAAGAATGTTAATCAAATAAGTTTGTATATCATAAACTGGAACATATGTATAAGAATCATGAAGAAAAGGACCAGGTACTTGCTTGTAACTTTCTTTTTACCTTTCCGTACCAGGAATTATCCACGGTGACCAAATCAATGCAATTATGAAACGAAAACAAATGATCATTGCCTTATTCTGTGTTTTCTTTACCATCTTCTGCTTTGCCCAGCAAAACCAGCAGATAAAATATGGAAACAATCCCGGGGCCGGCAGCTTCTACAATAACAAGGGGACCAAAATTTATTATGAGGTATATGGAGAGGGTAAACCTTTGGTGATTCTTCATGGTAATGGCGGTTCCATTCGCGGCAGAGCAAGTTACATTGCAGAACTTTCAAAAAAATATAAAGTGATCGCCTTTGATAATCGTTGTCATGGTAATTCCGGATGTCCCGCCGGTTATCTTACCTATGAGCAAATGGCAGATGATGTGGATAAGGTTTTGCAGCATCTCGGCATTGATTCCGCTTATATATGGGGTCATAGCGATGGCGGTATTGTTGGCTTGTTGGCTGCCATTCATCATCCGGCAAAAGTGAAAAAACTCCTGGCTACCGGCGCCAATCTCCGGCCTGATACAACTGCAGTAGAACCCGGTTTGTTTCCGCTATTAAGTGTTATGGAAAAACAAGCGAAGGCGGACAGTATTCGTTACAAACAATTCTTACTGCTGGTGGAGCAACCTCATATTCCTCTAAGTGACCTGCAAAAAATAAAAAGCGATGTGCTCATTATGGCCGGTGACAGGGATGCTATCCGTGTTGAACATACGATGGAGATATTTAAAAATATTCCGGGCGCATTATTATGTATTATGCCGGGCACTACGCATTTTGTTTATACCGACCGGCCCGAATGGTTTAAAGAAATTATGTATGATTTTTTTGACAACGCTCCCCGCCGCACCACGACGGTAGAATTAATGAGCGGATCAATTAAATGAAAAACTGATCTTCATTACAAAGTTTTGTTATGCCGTTGGTGTTACAAACCAGCCAGAATCCTGCGTGACATGCCTTCGGCAGATAAACCGGTTGGGAGGTGTGGGACTACCGAAAACGAGGGCGAAAGTACAGCAGACTCTTCCAAACTTGGACATTGATCACTTAATTATATAAGCTACCCAACGATCACGATCGGAATTTGATATTTATGGTATACATTATGTATATAAATCTTAACATTAAAATACTTTGGAATGAAAAATTATATTTTAATCAGCTCTTTATTGGCAAGCCTGACTGTATTTACTGAATGCGCAAGGAACCCGGTTACAGGTAAGAAACAAGTGGTACTCATGTCAGAAAGCCAGGAAATAGCAATGGGTAAAGAAGCCGATCCACAGATCGTGGCACAATTTGGACTTTATGAGGATTCCGCCATACAGAGTTTTATCAGGGAAAAAGGAAAACAAATGGCTGCTATTTCCCATCGTCCAAAACTTGATTATACTTTCAGAGTACTGAATTCGGAAGTGGTCAATGCATTTGCAGTACCCGGCGGGTATGTTTATTTCACCAGGGGCATTATGACCTATCTGAATAGTGAAGCAGAATTTGCCGGTGTGCTTGGACATGAGATCGGTCATATTGCTCATCGTCATACGGTAGAGCAGCAACGCAACGCTATCTTAGGTCAACTCGCCATTATTGCAGGTATTGTGATCGATCCTGATCTTGCTGTATTTGCAGAATCTGCTTCCACAGGTCTTCAATTATTATTATTGAAGAATAGCCGCGATGCCGAAAGAGAATCTGATCAGTTAGGCGTTGAATATTCAACTAAAATCGGATATGATGCTTCGCAAATGGCAAATTTTTTCACTACACTTGAAAGACAAATGCAGGGAACAGCCGCTGCAGAATTACCCGAATTCGCTTCTACACATCCCAACCCGGGCGATAGAAATACGACAGTTGCCCGGCTTGCGACAGAATGGAAACAAAAACTCAATCTTACCAATCCGGTGGTGAACAGAAATGTTTACTTAAGAAGAATTGAAGGAATGGTGTATGGTGAAGATCCACGGGAAGGCTTTCGGGAAAACAATGTCTTTTATCACCCCGTCCTGAAATTCCAGTTCCCTATTCCTGCTAATTGGAATTACCAGAATACACCGCAACGGGTACAAATGGCACCTCAAGACGGTAAAGCACTGATGATGCTGATGCTTGCCCAGGGTAATTCATTGCAGGAAGCTGCCAATACATTTGTGCAACAAAACAAACTTAGCGCCATTGAAACAAGAAATATTACTGTTAACGGCATTTCAGCTTTTTACGTAGTAGCCGATCTGCAGCCACAGCAACAGGGCCAGGCGCCACTCCGAACGATGTCATATTTTCTTCAATACAATGGCAATATTTATCACTTACTCGGTGTTTCTGCCACGGCGGATTTTAATAATTATGTAAATAGCTTTCGAAATTCGATGGAAGGATTCAAACAACTTACGGATCCTGACAGGCTCAATAAAAAACCCGATCGTATAAGGATCAGGACGGTGGGATCTGCTATGTCACTTTCTCAATTTTTGCGTCAGCAAAATGTACCCGATGCAAAAATGGAAGAGCATGCTGTTTTGAATGGAATGAAGTTGACAGATAATGTTGCCCAGGGCACCTTGATAAAGATCGTCGGCTTATAAAGAAAATTTACATCTAAAAGTCAATTGGGTTTCTCAATTAGTCGTTTGCGTCCTGCTTTACAAAAGCAAAAGACAAAGCATATGAGGAAAGAAAATAAAATCGGAATAGTGCCTCCGCAATACAGTGGAAAAGAAATAAGATCAGAAGCGACCATACAATTAAATAGTCCGTCCGAAGCGAAAACTTTTTTTGAAACGGCAAAACAAAGATTGCTGGATGTCAATAATTGGAATAAGATTGCCGGAGCCATCACTGCGCAATTCAGCGTGATCGATGAAAAGGGTAACGAGGTGACCAGGATTGTAAAACAAAATGATCACTTACGGGTCAACATTCCCGGGCCTGGAAGTAAAGAAGGAAAAGGATACGATTGGGTGCAGGTTGAAGAACTAAAGGAGATTAATGAATCATTTTTTCAATCGGTTGGATTTCGGGTACGGCCATGCAGTAATCCTTTTAGTGATAAAAATGAAACAGCACACTTCTATTCACAAGATGCCACCAGTTCATTTATTGTGAGTCGTGATAACACACAAGTATCTTCCGTGATAATAGATCGCAATCTTAAACTCAATACTGATTCAGCTTCGTTGGTTGATAAAGTTCGGGATGTAATGATAGGTGTCACTGCAATTGGAGGTCTCTCCAAAATACAATGGCAGGGGTTGGCGGATGGGCTGGTGGCAAAATAGAATATCCGACACAGCTCAACACAACAAAATATATGAATAGGAACATCGTTGCCCGCCGGGTTGGCCAGGGAAGCTTTATCTTCTTTATTTTCGATTATGAAATTAAAGCTGTCAACTGCTTATAAGATCCGCCAGGTCGCCCTTATTACTGTTTTATGGATAGTAGCCGGAGTTTTAGTGGAACTGAAT
>DASVAM010000417.1:0-8763 GCA_036376375.1 Chitinophagaceae bacterium | reverse complement strand
GAGAAAATAGCTTATGAGCCGCTGGGCATTGTTTGCAATATTTCTGCATGGAATTATCCTTATTTAGTCGGCGTAAATGTTTTTGTCCCGGCATTGCTTGCCGGAAACGCAGTGATGTATAAGCCTTCAGAGTATTCAACCCTGACAGGGATCGAAATTGAGAAACTCTTAAAAGAAGCCGGCATCCTGAAAAATGTATTTCATATTGCAGTGGGCGGAAAGGAAACCGGCGGATTGTTATTGGAACTTCCCTTTGATGGATACTTTTTTACCGGCTCCTTTAAAACAGGGAAATTCATCTATGAAAAAGTTGCGTCCAAAATGGTGCCCTGTCAATGCGAGATGGGGGGTAAAGATCCATTGTATGTAACGGATGATATAGCAGACATAAAAAATGTAGCAGTTGCAACTGCCGACGGGGCATTTTACAATAACGGTCAGAGTTGTTGCGCTGTTGAAAGAATTTATGTTCATGAGAAAGTTTATGATCAGTACATACATGAATTTGTAGAGGAAGTAAGATCATGGAAAATTGGTCTGCCGACAGAAGCCGGAGTTTATATTGGCCCGGTGAGCCGCCGGGAGCAATTATCAGTTTTAGAGGAACAAATAAAAGATGCCCGGGAAAAAGGCGCAACGATCCTGGCAGGAGGGAAAAGAAAAGATGGGAAGGGATTTTATTTTGAACCAACTGTTGTTGTCAATGCATCGCATCAAATGAGTTTAATGCGTGAGGAATCTTTTGGACCCGTGATTGGCATTATGAAAGTAAAAGATGACAAAGAGGCTGTACAATTAATGCAGGATACAGAATATGGGTTGACAGCCTCGGTATACACCAATAATAAAGAAAGGGCAGAGGATATTTTACAACAGGTGAATGCCGGTACAGGCTACTGGAATTGTTGTGATCGGGTCAGCGCCGCAGTTCCGTGGAGCGGACGAAAACATTCCGGTTTTGGTTCTACACTTTCGCATATCGGTTTGCGGGCATTTACGAAGCCGAAGGCTTATCATTTAAGAAGCGAGTGAATCGTTATTGGTTAATGGTTATTCGTTGATCGTCTTTCGATAAGTAATCTTACTTCTTCGCTTACTTATTTTTCTTTTAACAGGCTGCGCTGGGGTTACTTTTTTCTTATTGATGGAATAAATCTTCACATCTCTTAAAATTTAAAAAAGTATAGCCATGAAAAAAATTATCCTGGCTGTCATCGTAGTGGCAGCGACAGGAGGTATAACTTATTACCTCTTTCAAAACAAAAAGCAAACAGTCATTTCTGATTTTCAACAAGCCCAGATCCTTGGCAAATGGAGGATGGAGTTTTTGAAAGAAGGAAAGGATTCCGCGTCCCTGCTTGTTGGGATTATAGGCATGCTCGATTCTAACCTGATGAAATATGATTATGATTTTCGAAAGGAAGGAATGGTGATAAAATTTCTGAAAGACAGTGTTCGAAAGGATACAACGAATTATGAATGGACAAAAGAGAATTGTATTATTTGGAAAGAACCGGGTGATTCGACAGGTGAATCATTGATGGTAAATGTTTTGAATAGAGATAGTTTGGTGGTAACAACCAGGGACAGTACAACGATTTATTTCAAAAAAATAAAATAAGGATTATCGAATTCTTGTCAATATCTAAACTGTGATAGGAATTGATTTATGCAAAAAGGATTTTGCTGCATCTTGATTAAACAAAACTCTTTTATGAATAAATTATTTATTGCTTTAATGGCGATACTTCTTGTCATGTCATGTAAAAACGAAAATGGAAAAGACAGCGTTGCTCAATTGGCCAGAGTAACTCATCAAAATGAACGGCCAAAACCAGAGGAAAACGAAAACAAAGGTGGCATTGCAATGGATTTTGATGATAAAATCGCGACTCCCCAGGAACCTGAGCCCGACAAAAACAGGAAAGACCAACAGTTGCCACTGGTAAAGCAAGACTGGGATAAGAAAATCATTAAAACCGCCCATCTTAACATTGAAGTAAAGGATTACAACGCTTACAATACTTCCCTTCGTGATAAACTCAAACAATTTGGAGGTTATATAGGACAGGAAGAACAATCACAATCTGAATATAAAATCGAAAATATTCTTACCATAAAAATACCCGTTGATCAATTCGATGATGCTGTCAATAGTATTTCGGCAGGTGTAAAGGAAGTCAATCAAAAGAAAATCACTTCGGAAGACGTTACCACAGAAGTGATTGATACCCGGTCGAGGCTGGAAGCAAAAAAACAAGTGAGGCTTCGTTATCTTGATCTGCTGAAGCAGGCAAAAAACATGGAGGAAGTTTTGGATATACAATCAGAGATCAATGGTATACATGAGCAGATAGAATCTGCCGCTGGAAGAATGGAATACTTGCAACATTCAGCATCTTTTAGTACCATTCACCTTACTTATTACCAGGTATTGAATGTCGCGGCTATCGATGCTGATAAGCCTTCATTTTCCACAAGAATAACCGGAGCATTTCGATTTGGATGGAATTGGATAGGAGAATTATCGGTCGGAATAGTTTCTATCTGGCCTTTATTACTCGCTGTATTTGGTATAATGGTTTTTTACAAGCGGGCCAATAAGTCAAAACCAAAACAAGCTTAATGAAAATAAATCGTTGCGTAAATTTGATGCATGAGTAAAAAGAAACTGGTTGTTTTGAGTGGCGCAGGTGTTAGTGCCGAAAGCGGCTTAAAAACTTTCCGTGATAGCGATGGGCTATGGGAAGGTTATAATATCGAGGATGTCGCCACGCCCCGTGCATGGAGAAGAGATCCGCAGCTTGTTCTGGATTTTTACAATTACAGGAGAAAAAATGTGCTGGATGCACAGCCAAATGCCGCCCATTATGGATTAGCGGAATTAGAAAAGAATTTCGACGTAACGATCATTACACAAAACATAGATGACCTGCACGAAAGAGCGGGCTCCACAAAGGTGTTGCATCTCCACGGAGAGATCTTTAAGATGCGAAGTGAACGGGACGAAAGACTTATTTATGAAATAAAAGGAGATATCAGAATGGGAGACAAAGCAGAAGATGGTCAACAACTTCGTCCCCATATTGTTTGGTTTGAAGAGCCTGTTCCAAAGATCGAAGAAGCTATCCCGATCGTCAGGAACGCAGATATTTTTGTTGTCGTAGGCACTTCATTGGTTGTGTACCCTGCTGCCGGCCTGGTGAGTTACGCCGTAAGGGATATTCCGAAATATATTGTTGATAAAAGGATCCCCTATGCTTATGAGATCGCAAACGTAACACCCATTGAAAAACCGGCTACCGAAGGCGTGAAGCAGCTGATGTCTTTATTAAAAGAAATTTCCGGTTAGATATAAAGGTCTATTTGAGTTATACTTCAACATTATTATCTTCAAAAAAAAAATAATGGAAGAAGAACTTAGTATCGATGAAATAATCTTCGGAATAATTGGACTCGTGTTTATTCTTTCTTTTCTGATCGCCTATATTTTCTTCCTCGTTGCCCAACAAAACACATTAAGATCAATTAAGCCGCATAATCAAAAGATCTCACCAGGGCAAGTATGGCTTCAGCTTGTTCCGGGTTTTAACTTTGTATGGCAGTTTATTGTTCTTAATCGAATTGCCGATTCGATCCGGGCAGAAATAGATGACCGGATTTCAACTTCTTTTTTGAATAGTGCTGAGCCGGTCTTTTTAAATGACAAAACCCCAAGACCAACTTACAATATGGGGCTGGCGGCTTGTATTTTGAGCCTGGGCGGATTTCTTCCTTTTATCGGTCTGGAACCGATTGCTACTATTGGCTCGGTTATCTCTATGACTTTCTTAGCATGTTGGATAGTTTATTGGACACAAATTGTTCATTATAAGAATCAATTCCTAAAATATCCATGGTAGTGACTACTGCTCACCGCCATCAGGCCCAAAAAAGATAACCCAAACAGCGAAGTCATCAGAGAAGTTTTCAAAGCGATGTTCCATGCCCGCGGGAACAAATAATACGTCGTTTTTTTTGCAGGAAGTTCTTTCATCATCACGATAAAAAGTAGCGTGCCCTTTAATCACGACATATATTTCATCTTGTTTGTGCGGAGTCTGTGTATCGATTTCCTGTGGGGCAAAATATTCGATCGTCATGGTTCCGTGCTTCATCATAACAGTAAAAGGAAATTCATTTTGTTGAAGCAATTGCCTTAACCCATCCTCAGCAGTTATTTTGTAGGTCATGGCGGTTAACTGGTTTGTTCATTGAATTTTATTCCATGTTCCTCCATTTCTGTTAGAACCGGCTCATAAATTTCTCTTTTTGTCGGTATATGCAAACCCGTAAGCTTGATCGTTCCATTTAAGATAAATTTAGCCGCAATGCCCAACGGAAGCCCCACAGTTTTCGCCATGGCTGTTCTTAAATTATCTTCCCCTTTTACCACTAACCAACTGTTGATCGTGGACTGTTGACCATCGACTAAATACTCTATTTCATGAAGCATTATGATCATGTCTTTGTCATCGGGTTGCAAAGCAAGTTTTTTTTCCAGGGCCAGCTGCATCACATCGGCCGCACTGCATAAGCCTTTATTGATCATCGTTTCGTCATCATCCATTCCCAGGAAAAAAAGTTGTTTGAGCGTCAGGTTTGCTTCATGCATTTTATTGGCTACAATTTCTGCAGCATCATTTTTGATTTTATCAAGATCCATATTTTGCAGATGGCCGTCGTTTCCCACGATCATGAAATCTTTGTCTACGTCGCCGCCGCTTTCTTCCGCCTCTTTTTCAGCTTCTACCAGTTCCATCAATTTTTCCAACAGATCTTTTGTCTGGTCAAATCGTTCCGATAGTTTTTTTTGCAACCAATCGCTGAAACCATTTTTATCCATATGTTCTTTAAAAAAGCCCATCAAAGGTTTCCCGGTGGTTTCATATTGCGGCGTTTCATCGGTCAATTTAAGATCGATCACATTTTTCCAGCCGTACATAAAGTCGGGATGGCGAAGTGTTGTTCTTACAAATGTCTTCGTGTCTTCTAAACCATACAGCGGGGCATAACTTAAGGAATCACGATTGGGATACCAGCACAAGAAACCTATTTCAGGAATTTCGACGATTCGCCCGGTGGTAAAGAGTTCTTCATACTTCAATCTTTTCTCTTCACCGTTTTCCCGGTAATGGGCACCACTTTTACCGGCCAGCAAAATGTTCCTTGGGTTCCAGCTTATTTTATAATGCCAGGGGTTATCATCGCTCTCAGGTGCAACCAGGCCGCCACAATGCGATTTAAACGAAGTAACCTTTCCACCTTTTGCCTTTATCTTATCAAAGATTTGCATGGCACTCATGTGATCGATACCAGGATCAAGACCCATCTCACACAGAAAGAGAAGTTTTCGATCTAAGATTTCGGATTGCAGATCTCGGATTTCATCATCAATGTAGGATGCGGTCAATAAGTTTTTATTTAGTTCTATACAAGTTTTTGCGACAACGGTATGAAGGGTGGGGGGTAAAAGTGATATGACAATAGAAGCTTCTGATATAAAATTCTTCCTGTCCGTATCATCATGAATATCAAACGAAACTGCTTTTCCAAAAGGTGAAAATCCGATCTTGGATTGTGCAAGATTGATATCCGCGTCGACTACAGTTACCTGCCATTGTTCTTTTTCTGCATTTGTAAGTAAATAGTCGATCAGCACTGTTGCTGACTTGCCGGCGCCAAACAATAAAATACTTTTCATGACGAAGGAGATCTGCCCGGCAAATTAATTCAATTATTTATATCGCAGTAATCTATAATCCGGCCGTGTGCCTTTCGTATTGTGAGGACTCTATTTCCATTACCCTGTACGATACTTTAACTCCACGCAGGTAATCCGGGATCTTTAAGGTTTTTGAACCATTTGCTTCAACAGCACTAAAAACTATTGTCTCAGTTTTTATCGGTTGTTCACTTGGCTTTAGATATTGAAGCTCTACGAGCACTTTATCCAAATCAAATTTTGAATCGTTGTTGACTGTTAGCTCAAGATTCATCACACCGCCGAAGGCTCTTTGCTTATAATTATTTGCCGCAACACTTACCAGCCGGTTGATGTTGATAGGACGTGTCTTTGGCTTTGTTTCCTCAGGTTTTTCTTCTGTTGGCTTTGGCATGACTGCTTTCTTTTCAACGGACACGATTTCTTTTTCACCAGGGAGTTCTTCGTTTTTCTGAATCTTTGGGGTATTAACTAAGCTTTCGTTCGAAATATATGTTTCTTCTTTTTTTGTCGGCGTCTTTTTGCTGGCCGTCTTATTCGTTTCAGGCACAACCGGAGGGATCAACGTGGAAGTCACAGGTGTCGTTGTGCTGGTATTAATCGCTCTTTTGTCCGGCAGGATCATGGTAGTTTTTGATTGCGGCTTATCCTCGCCTCCAAAATTTTTATAAGCGAACACTACCAGCATGCAAAAGAATACAGCGCCACCAAAGACCTGCAAAACCGATTTATGAGTTGACGTAAATCTTGACTTTTTCTTACGATTCAAATAGGTCTCGGTGTATCTTCTTTTGATATCCTCCAGGGACTCCGAATATTTCTCGTCCAAACTGGGTTCTTCTTTCATGCGCAAAGAATTCTCTTTTGCGATCGGTTCTTTCTTTGTCAACAGGACTGGCTGATGAGGAATGATTTCCTGCTTGTCATAGACTGGTATGGTTTCAATCTTTTTCTCCTCAACAATAACTGGTCTTTCTTC
The DNA here is from genome assembly GCA_036376375.1 of Chitinophagaceae bacterium. Lineage (GTDB taxonomy): Bacteria > Bacteroidota > Bacteroidia > Chitinophagales > Chitinophagaceae > VBAS01. Next base: position 2,020 of record DASVAM010000417.1, on the reverse strand, counting down.
AATAATTGGTGGGGTCTTTACAACCGCGGGTTGAGATTGTTTTGCAGGGCCATGGTTTTCGGGCATCGCCACGAATACCTTCCTTGAAGTTGGCACAGGTTTATTTTCGGCCGGCGAAACAAAAGCTTCTTCCCTGGGCGTAACATAAGTTTCGGGCTTCGACTCTTCCAGTTTGTTCGACTCTTCCAGTTTGATGATCCGTTTTTCTTGTGGCTTTTCTCCCGGCTTTTTATAAAACCTGTCAAAAGGCTGTTCTTCGGTTGCGGGGGCATAGGCTTTTAAGCCATCAACTTCGCTTGGATAACGCCAGGCGGCGCTTCTTCCTTCGACCCAAACCAGATCATAAGGCTTTAAACCAAAACTCACAAGCTGTTGAAGGCTAAAAGGGCCGCTTTGTTTGTTATTGCGGAGCAAAAGATAGGTATCCATACCGTCCAAATTATTATGGATGTAAACGAAAATTCTGTGCCGGGCTGTGTAAAAGTGTTGTTATAAATAAAATTTCATAGAATAAGGAAAATCATTCACTGAATTGGCTAACCGACCGAACGGATAGGGAAAAAATAGCCCCAAAAAACACGAGCTTTTGTCAGGAATTGATGGCTGTTTCCGGTACATTTGCAGGCCTTTAAACATGGGCTCTGATCATTGATAAATCAAGGCTTTGGAACCTGAATGGAGCGTCGCAAAGGACGATCAATCCCTGCCGCCTGCCTGTCGGCAGACAGGGCAGGCAGGGGAGTTACAAAAGCCGGCAAAATAAATTTTAGGAACAACAAATGGACGAAAGCTTACAGCCGCAGGAAACGCAGGATAACGATCGCATCATCCCCGTAAATATTGAGGAGCAGATGAAGACAGCCTACATCGACTATTCCATGTCGGTGATAGTGGGCCGTGCTTTGCCGGATGTAAGAGATGGGTTAAAACCTGTTCATCGCCGCATTTTATACGCGATGAATGAACTGGGTTTGCATTATAACAGGCCGTTCAAAAAATCTGCCCGTATCGTTGGAGAGGTGTTGGGTAAATACCATCCGCATGGTGATACGGCCGTGTACGATGCAATGGTGCGTATGGCGCAGGATTGGAACATGCGTTATACACTCATCGATAAACAGGGAAATTTTGGTACACAGGATGGCGATGGACCGGCTGCCATGCGATATACCGAGGCAAGATTGCAAAGGCTTACGGAAAGTATGCTGAACGATCTTGACAAAGACACGGTAAACTTCCAGTTGAATTTCGATGATACAGAAAAAGAACCTTCGGTTCTACCGACGCGTATTCCTCAGTTATTAGTGAATGGCTCCAGCGGTATTGCTGTCGGGATGGCGACCAATATGCTGCCGCATAATTTAAGTGAGTCTATTGATGGCTGTATCGCTTATATCAACAATCGCAACATCACGATAGACGAATTGATGCAGCATGTGAAAGCACCTGATTTTCCAACCGGCGGAATTATTTATGGAATGGAAGGCGTGAAGGCGGCCATGCATTTGGGACGGGGAAGGGTAGTCGTGCGTGGTAAAATGCATGTCGATACCAAAAATAGTGGTCGTGAGCAGATCATTGTTACAGAAGTTCCCTACCAGGTAAGCCGTGATGCGTTGACCGAAAGAATTGGTGAGTTAGTAAATGAAAAAGTAATAGAAGGTATTGCTCATGTAAATAACGAATCAAACGAAAAAGAAGGAACAAGGATCGTTGTTGACCTGCGACGTGATGCAATTGCAAATGTGGTTATTAACCAGCTTTATAAATACACAGAGTTACAAACATCGTACGGTATCAATAATGTGGCGTTGGTAAAAGGAAGACCGAGAACGCTGACGTTAAAAGATATGATCGCAGAGTTCATAGAATTCAGACATGAGGTGGTTGTACGCCGTGCCAGGTTTGAATTGAACGAAGCGGAGAAGAAAGCGCATATTTTACAAGGCTACCTGATCGCTTTAGATCATTTAGATGAAGTAATAAGTTTGATAAGAAATTCTGCAACCCCTGAAACTGC
>DASVAM010000414.1:0-4195 GCA_036376375.1 Chitinophagaceae bacterium | reverse complement strand
TAATTAGGTATTTGAGTCCTTCACTTGGCTTGAGTGTCAATTAGAATGCATACAACAGATAAATATATGCTACTGCTGGCACAAAACCTTGTCGATTGTCAGTTGAAATGTGTGCCGGGCAAAGTTTGATTATGCCGGATTAATCAACTTCTCATCAATAAAAGGTTGACTCTTTATCCGGATACCACTTGCTTTAAATATTGCATTGGCCACGGCGCCACCGGTCGGAGGTAGGGCCGGTTCGCCCAATCCTGTCGGATCAATTCCATTATCGATAAAGTGTACATCTACTTCGGGGATCTCCTTCATTCGTATCATCCGATAGTTGTGAAAGTTTGTTTGTTCTGATGCCCCATCCTTAAAACTTAATTTTCCAAACATAGCGTGTCCATAACCATCAACAACGGCTCCCATTACCTGCTGTAATGCCCCGCTTTTATTGATCACTTCGCCGCAGTCACATACTACATATATTTTTTTAAGAACGGGTTTGGAATTCTTCATCACCACTTCTCCCACCTGTGCTACATAGCTTCGATGTGAAAAATAAACACTGAAGCCTTGTGATACATCTTTCTTTTTACCCCAACCAGATCTTTCTGCTGCAGTTTTAATTACCGTTTCCATCCGGCCAATATCATACCCGAAAGTCCCAACAGGTTTTGTTCTTGCTCTTTGTAAAAGATCAAGGCGGAATTGAACAGGATCTTTACCTGCTGCCAAAGCAACTTCATCCAGGAAACTTTGTTCCGCGTAGGCAAGAAAGTTCGTGATCGGTGCACGCCATGCCTGCGCAGTGATCGGCGATTCATGATTAACGGTGTCAATTAATAAATTATCTACTGCACCTGATGGAAAATTGGTCTCTCTTACCGAATTGCGGGCATTAATTCCGGCTCCGCGCAATTTATATCCGATCATATTTCCGGCGGCATCCAGTGCTGCTTCAAAACGATAACGGACTGCGGGACGATACCTGCCACCTGCCATATCATCTTCTCTTGACCATGTAAGTTTCACAGGTTTTTTGATAATACTTGATAATTCGGCTGCTTCAGTCACATAATCCGTTGCCAGTCTTCTCCCAAAACCACCGCCTAATCTCGTGATCGTTACTGTGATCTTATCTTCCGGTATGTTCAATAATTTAGAAACATCAGTACGGGCACTGCCCGGCGTTTGCGTGGGCCCGATCAATTCAACACCATCATCCCGAACATCAGCAAAAAAATTCAATGGCTCCATTGCATTATGTGGAAGAAATGGACATTGATATTCGCTCGTGATCACTTTCGCCGCATTCCTGAAAGCAGTTTCCACATCTCCATCCTTTCTTCTTGTCTCGGCTTTATCACTTTTCAACATAGATGCGAATAACTGCTGGTGGTCAGCCGTACTTTCAATATTTCCATCCTTTTCATATTCGATCTTTAAAGCTTTTTTGGCCTTCATCACTTCCCAGGTAGATCGGCCAACAACAGCCACATTATTCTTAAATTTAACGACATCGATGATACCCGGCATTGCTTTCGCAGCTTTGTCATCCACCGATTTGATCTTTGTACCAAATGCAGGTGGCCGTTGCAACATGGCATGTACCATGCCCTCCCGATAAAAATCCAAACCAAAGATCCCTTTACCTGTAATAATGTTCTTATTCTCAACGTTCTTAATTGCTTTCCCAATGAGTTTGAAATCCTTCCTGTTTTTCAGTGGAACATTCGCCGGCACGGTAAGTTTAGAAGCTTCCTCTGCAAGTTCACCATAAGTCAGTTTATTCCCGGTTTTTGTATGAATAACAAAACTATTTTCAGCCGTGCATTCACTTGCATCCACATTCCATTTTTGTGCCGCAGCACCAATTAATAAATGTCTTGCCGTCGCACCCGCGGTTCTTAATCTGTTCCATGAATGCGGAATGGCACCGCTACCCCCGGTTAATTGCCTGTCAAATTTTTTATCCAACGGAGCTTGCAGTGCTTTTACTTTACTCCAATCCGCATCAAGTTCTTCCGCAACGATCATCGGGAACGATGTCATCACATTTTGTCCAAGCTCGGGATTGGGCGAGAAAATGGTTATCGTGCCATCTGTGGCGATGGATAAATAACTATTGAAGCTCAGATCACCAACGGCTGCTGCTTTATTTAGAACTACTGGCATTGCTTCACTGCCAAACCAACTAAATCCAAGAACAAGACCACCGCCGGTTAATGAAGTTATTTTTAGAAAATCTCTTCTGCTGGTTTTATTTAGAGTTGACATACATTAAAGTTTTTTGCTTGCTGACTGGATTGCTTCACGAATGCGATGATAAGCGCCGCAACGACAAAGATTGCCGTGCATTGCATCGTCTATTTGTTGCTGCGTTGGTTTAGGGTTTCGTTTCAAGAGCGCCGCTGCCGTCATGATTTGTCCTGCCTGGCAATAACCGCATTGAGGGACATCCACCTCGTCCCATGCAATTTGAACAGGGTGGTCACCATTTTTCGATAAGCCTTCAATCGTTATGACCTTCGAAGATTTAATTGCTGAAACAGGCAACGTGCAGGAGCGGACCGGATTGCCTTCAACATGAACCGTGCATGCACCGCATTGTGCAATGCCACAGCCATATTTGGTTCCTACAAGACCAAGATGATCTCTTAACACCCACAGCAGGGGAGTATCAGCAGCTACATCAGCCTTGTATTCTTTACCATTGATCTGAAGTGTGAAAACAGCCATTTGAGTTTGTTTTTGTCAGGCTTGAAGTTACGAAAAATAAAGGTCGCTAAAACAGATTTTGATAACCAGACTGAGCGCCCATTATTCTTTTTCCAACACAGCTCAAATTTTTCATCATCCAGATCCGTTATTAAATTAAGCAGCCCATTCTTAAGATTGTATTTTACTTCATCAGTAACATCTTCATTGAAGGAATTTTTTCCAGTTAGTTCAATTATATTTTGGGTTGGAACGACGCGGTAAGAACCATTGGCAATTTGTCCCACTTTAATTTGTCTGAAGCTTCCGGTTCTTTCAACTTTAAATTTAGTGTTGCTGAATAAAAAACTGACATCGTTAGTCAGTTTCTTTTGTTCAGCTTTATCGGAATATTTATGCTTAAACGCATCGGCAGCGAAACTGAGTCTGTTTTGAAATTAATAGAAAAACTGCTTTCATACTGTCAATGTTCTACCAAATATAAATTCAAATTGAGAATAAAATTCCACACGCATTTCTCCGATTTGGACAAATAATGTTTGTCCAAATTTTTTTCCACAAACATTTAACTTTTACTCGCTTTGAATCAGCGTATTCTGGTAAATAGTGTTGTGGCATAATTCTTTATAATATTCAGGAAAGGATAATATGGCCCCACCTTCGAAAAAAAATGCTGATCTTATATGCTTCTCTCATTTGCGTTGGAATTTTGTCTATCAGCGTCCCCAACATTTGATGAGTCGCTTTGCGAAACAACGCAAAGTGTTTTTTTTTGAAGAGCCTGTATATGATGCTCCCTCCCAGTACAATGAAATTTTCGAGGATCCCAAAACGGGGATCTCTGTTATAACACCACATATTACCAGTGATACACTTGATGTAAGCAAAGCATTGCGGCATTTGTTGGATATGTTCATGGCTTCAATGAAGATCAAGTCATACGTGACCTGGTATTACACACCATTATCCTTAAAGTTTAGTGATCATTTAAAACCGGCAATTCTTGTGTACGATTGCATGGATGAACTCTCATCTTTCAAATTTGCAGCGCCTGACTTGAAGATATTGGAGCAGAAACTTTTTGCAAAAGCTGATCTTGTGTTCACCGGCGGCATGCATTTATATGAAGCAAAAAAGAAATTTCATTCAAACATTTTTGGAGTGCCAAGTGGTATAGACATTGATCATTTTATACAAGCCCGAAAATTTAAAAAAGATCCTGCTGACCAGGCGGACATTCTTCATCCGAGAATTGGATTTTATGGAGTTGTTGATGAGCGCTTTAATATTGAACTTTTAAGATCGGTGGCAGAGCAACGCCCCGATTGGCATTTTATAGTTATTGGCCCCACAGCCAAGATCGATCCGGCTTCCCTGCCAGTAAGAAACAATATTCACTTTATCGGCATGAGAGATTATAAAGAGTTGCCGGCATACCTCGCAGGTTGGGATATCGCCATGATGCCTTTTGAATTAAATGAGGCCACAA
>DASVAM010000412.1:0-3980 GCA_036376375.1 Chitinophagaceae bacterium | reverse complement strand
AAAAGCCGTTGCAAACAGCAAACAGTTACCATTCCGTTTCCTGAGTGCTTATCGTGAGTTGAAGGCATTGAAGAACGGACGAGTAAGCAAAGTACTGGAAGCATTGGAAAATGCGGTGTTACAAAGTGCCATGAATATTGCTGGTTATGATGAAAGTACAAAAGTGTTGATAGCGGCGGACGTAAGCGGAAGTATGCAAAAAGCCATCAGTGCAAAAAGCAAAGTGCAGAACTTTGATATTGGTTTGATGCTGGCCATGCTGTTGCAATACCGCTGTGAAAATGTTATGACCGGTATGTTTGGTGATACCTGGAAAGTGATCAATGTGCCGAAGAAGAATATTTTGAGTAATGTTGATGAATTTCATCGTCGTGAAGGTGAAGTGGGTTATAGCACGAATGGTTACCTGGTGGTAAAGGATCTGTTGCAACGAAACAAAGTGGTTGATAAGATCATGATGTTTACAGATTGCCAGTTATGGAACAGCAATGACAACGATGAGAGCATTGCTAAACTGTGGAAGCAGTATAAGAATATAGCGCCAAATGCGAAGTTGTATTTGTTTGACCTCGCCGGTTATGGTAATACTCCATTGAATGTGATGCGTGATGATGTGTTTTTGATAGCAGGATGGAGTGATAAGATCTTCGATGTGCTAAAGGCGATCGAGGAAGGAAGCAACGCCGTAAAAATGATCGAAGCCATAGAAGTATAATGGGATGCTTAAGTAGTCCTGTATTGCCGGGACTACTTTTAAAAGTTCTTTGAGAAAAACATTTTAGAAAGTAAGGATGTCGTAGAGATGAGTTACTTCGTCAAATTAGAGGGGTAGATCCCGCTATGGCGGGAAGAGGTGCAAATCCTCAGCTTGACAGCGCCCCGTTTCTCATGTCGCTTGTTACTCCTGAAATTATAGAAAGGTGTCCTGGCGGAATAAGAATTCTTTTCGGTTTGTTATCCTTTCTTAAATTTTTTGAATGATGCCGTAAAGCAATGTTACTTCGAATAGAGCGTCCCGGTTTACCGGGAAGGCCGCAGGTTTGACTCCTGCTTTTCCGCTGTCGGCGGATCATAGCTCAGAGATACAGTCATTGTTTGCCTGTTGCTCATTCAATTTTTAAAATAAATAAGATCATCAGCGTGTCGTAAAATAAGGATACTTCGCTCAAAAACGATCCAAGGGCCTTGTTTGCCCGCTACCGCTGATTTTATATAAACTTATTACAGGTGTCGTAGGAAAGAGTTACTTCGAAAAATCATTAGGTCGCAGGTTCGAATCCTGTCCCGGCTGAGCCGGGTAGCTCAGTGGCAGAGCAAATGAAAAGTCTCTTTTCGGCTTGTAACCCTGTAAAATTATTCGGGTGTCGTAAATAAAAGTTACTTCGTTCAACAAACGACAGGTCGCGGGTTCGAATCCCGTCGGGTCCACCAGAAAAAACTTTAATGGGCCTGTAGCTCAGTGGTAGAGCGGTATAGTCTTTTATTGAGTGTTACCCCGATAAAATATTTTAATCATCCTTTTGTTTGAGTTGCCCCGGCCTGGTCGGGGTAATTAAAGTAATTTTGAAATTGATTTTATGAGCAAATTAAAAATACAGGGAAAAGAATTGAGAGCCATGGCTTATCCGGCAGCAGTGCAATGAACGTGATGTTTACCATTCAGGTTCATTCAACATATTTTGAAGTTCATCATCATCCGGTTTGGTAAAGATCTCTGTTATGATTTCAAAGGCTTCAATAAAATCCTGCAATTGCGGATTGTCTTTATGAATAAGCATTGCATTCAGGATATTGGTATCGCCGGCACGTATCACACCACGAAGCTGAATGAACGAACCATCATTATATGTTTTAAACCAATGATAGAATTTATGAAACCGGGCTTTTTCACGGTTGTCACTGTTATCGCAGATATAAACAACAACATTTGATTGCTGATTTAAAAATGTCCTTAAGATGGTTGTAACAGTTAAAGCTATTCGCTTATCTAAAGGAGCTTTTGGTGTCGGCTTGATCTAAGTTCCAGGTTAAAACCGAATACTTTTGGTGCCAGGTCAGGATAATCGGAGAAAGGAGCAGAGAAATCAAAGAAATAGCAATGGTATTCACTGCCTGCGCTGGTTACAAACGTATAAAGACGTTCATCAATCTTTGATATCGGGTAATGTTGCAAATCTGAAACCGGCTTTTTTAAGATCATCAAAAGTCAAACCGTGTTCACGGGCAGCAGTAAGGTACTTGCTCATCTCAAGTCCTACCAGCAATTTTTCTTTTCCTTTTGCCTGTTTGGCTTTTTGTTTGAAGTATTCAGCGGTTCGTATTTCGAACTTTCCATTTGCCGGCTGTTGCATAACAAAAATTTCATTAGCAATTTACAAAATTGCTGCCAGAGAGGAAAGATGATTTTGATTAAATTTAATACAATGAGCAAACTAAAAATACAAGGAAAAGAATTGAGAGCATTGGGCTACCCGGAAGGACCGGTGATCAGCATTGCTATGAATGTGATGGAAAAGAATTTCAAACATTATTCAAAAGAAAAAGCATTTGACATATTAAAAGAAGTTTTGCAATCACCACATGATTACGCAAGCGATGAAGTATTAGGACTGATCGCAAAGCAGTTGCTTCCCAAAGTCCCCTCCACCGGAGGGGATTTAGGGGAGGCTGTCTCATTGAATCATTCCGGTATTCAGTTCAACGTGTTCGGACAGGAACATATTGATGAAGGCGCCATGCATCAAATGTACCAGGCAGCCAAATTGCCGATCAGTGTTGCAGGAGCATTAATGCCCGATGCACATAGCGGTTATGGTCTGCCTATTGGTGGAGTTTTGGCGACAGAAAATGCGGTTATTCCCTATGGTGTCGGTGTCGATATTGGTTGCAGAATGTGCCTGAGTGTTTTTGATATCGATCCAAAAGAGCTAACACAAAAAGAACAATACTTTACAAGAGAATTATTGGAAGCAACTTTATTTGGAAGCGGTGCACAATTCGATCGTTCACCTGATCATGAAGTGATGGACAGAGACCTTTTTAGGCAATTGCCATTATTAAAAGGATTGCATACAAGAGCGTGGAAACAATTAGGTTCTTCGGGCTCAGGTAATCACTTTGTCGAATTCGGAATTGTTGAGATCAATGAAAAAGATAATGTGCTGGGTGTTGAACCCGGCAATTATATTGGATTATTGTCACACTCCGGCTCAAGAGCCTTAGGTGCAAACATTGCGAATCACTATACCAAAATAGCGATCAGCAAAAGACGTTTGCCTCAGGATGCAAAGAACCTGGCATGGTTAACTTTAGACGAAGAAGAAGGAATTGAATACTGGAATGCAATGAACCTTGCCGGTGATTATGCATCAGCTTGTCATCATGTAATTCATGAAAAGATTTCAAAACAGCTGGGAAGAAAGCCAGTAAAGATGGTGGAGAACCATCACAACTTTGCATGGAAAGAAAAATGGGAAGGAAAAGATGTGATCGTTCACAGAAAAGGCGCAACACCTGCAGGTAAAGATGTATTGGGAATCATTCCCGGTTCGATGACTGCTCCCGGCTTTATTGTAAAAGGAAAAGGTGAGGAGGCATCTGTTAATTCTGCATCACATGGTGCGGGTAGAAAGATGAGCCGTACCAAAGCAATGGAATCAGTCACTGATAAGCAGTTTAAAGATGAAGTGGCGAAACATGGTATAAAATTGTTAGGAGGCGGGAAAGATGAATCACCTTTTGCTTACAAGGACATAGAAGTCGTGATGCAGTCACAAAAAGCATTGGTTGATGTTATTGGAAAGTTCACTCCGAAAATTGTAAAAATGTCCGCCCGTGCCGGTACGGACGGGGACGGGGCAAAACATAAGAGCTGGAAGAAGGGAAGAGATGAAGTAATAGGAGAGTGATAGAAAGTTTTCAATTCTTGTATTTAAACCACGGCGACACTGTGTTCACAGAGATTCACGGAGATTCTCCCT
>DASVAM010000401.1:0-14716 GCA_036376375.1 Chitinophagaceae bacterium | reverse complement strand
GAAGTAAGATTATAACTCATGGCAGTACCCAAAGGGAGATGAAGTATGCAGTATAATAAAGTATATAAAGCGAGGGCTCCCATTAATCCACGAAAAGCAAGTCGTAAGAATTTACCACCTTGTTGAACCGGAGGTTTAATCAACAAACCAGGAATAAGAAAGATCATCCCAATGGCATTGCGATACAGCACAAGCTGGCCGGCGGAGAAAACCTCTTTTAATGCTTTTGCGGCGCCACCCATCATAGAAAAACATAAGGCCGCCATCAGCATAAAAACGATCCCTTTGTATCGGACATCCTTTATCATTCCTTTAAAGGGGCTGTTGAATAGTTTTAGATTTTGGAAAGTCGTTCAACGGCAGCTTCAAGAGTTTCCTTTTTCTTTGAAAAACAAAAGCGGATGACTTTATTATCTGTTCCCGCTTTATAAAATACTGAAACAGGAATTGAGGCAACGCCAAACTCTTTTGTAATGCGAATGGCGAAATCCCTATCATGTTCATCGCTGATCCGATCATATTTTGCGCAAATGAAATAACTGCCATGGCTCGTAAGCATTTCGAATCTCGTATCCCTCATCAGCTTTATAAAATGATCTCTTTTTCCCTGCATGATCGCGCTAAGCGATAAATAAGCATCTTTGTTTTTTAAGAAATCAGCCAGCGCAACCTGTGATGGGGTATGGCAACAAAAGCAATTGAATTGATGAACTTTTCTGAATTCAACCATTGATACGGGAGAGGTGATACAATAACCGAGTTTCCACCCCGTGCAGTTATACGTTTTACCAAAAGAAAAGCAAACAAAGCTCCTCTCCAACAATTCGGGATAGCGTAGGATAGATTGATGCGGGATATTATCAAAAATGAGATGCTCGTATACTTCGTCACTTACAATAAAAATATTTGTGTCCTTAACTATGCCGCTCAGTTGTCGCATATCTTCTTCCCTTAACACAGCACCGGTTGGATTATGCGGGCTGTTCAGCATGATCGCTTTTGTTTTCGGCGAAACTTTTTTTCTTACTTGATCCCAGTCGATCTTGTATTCCGGAAATTTCAGATCGATCAACACCGGAACAGCGCCATTGATCTCAACATTTGGGATATAACTATCATAACCGGGTTCAAAAACTATTACTTCATCTCCGGGTTCCAATATTGTTGTCAGGGCAGTATAGATAGCATAGGTTCCCCCGGGTGTAATTGTGATTTGTGTGTCAGGATTAATTCTTGTTTGATATAGATATTCAACTTTTTCAGCAATAGATTCTCTTAATGGCATATAACCCTGCATCGGCACATATTGGTTCCAGCCTTTCTGCATTACCTCGGTTACCTTGTTCAGCAAATCTTCATTCATTTGGTAATCAGGAAAACCCTGGCCAAGATTGATGGCATTGTGTTGGTTGGCGAGTCCACTCATTACAGTAAAGATGGTGGTGCCTACATTTGGAAGTTTGGAGTGAATATACAAATGTGAAAATTTGAAAATGAGATAATGTGCAAATTAAGAAATGTGCAGCCTTAAGAACAAAGGAAAAACTAATTAATGATCGCTGTTGCTTCAATTTCTATAAGATATTCGGCGGAGATCAGCTTGCTTACTTCAACCATTGTTGTGCAGGGTTTAATGTCTTGGAAGAATTCACCATGGGCCTTGCCATATTCTTCCCAACGGGAAATATCGGTGACGAACATTCTTGTTCTCACCACATCTTTTAGTGAGGCGCCGGCTTTTTGTAAAACCTTTTCTATTTTCTGAATGATGAATTTTGTTTGTTCGTATGCACTGTTGCCACCAACGAGGGCACTGTTGTCATCTGCAGCAACAGTCCCGGTTACTTCAATTGTATTTCCAATTTTTACAGCACGGCTATATCCTACAATGTCTTCCCATTTGGCACCGGAGGAGTAATTTGTTCTTTGCATATATGAAAGGTAAGCATTTAATGTGTCGGGCTACAATGCTTTCACATCAACTATTTTGAAAAAATCCCGGTCAAAAATTCTAAAATAGATCCAATACGGGTACCAATTATAGTAGGGAGAAATCTGTTTGAATGAATTTTGTTCTGTGACATAAGCCTGCATTACCTGCTTTTTCTCCTTAGCGTAATTGCCAGGTTCAATTTGAACATCGGGCAACGGCATTCCATTGCATTGATAAACTTTTTTAGCTTCATTATATACGGGCATATCACCCATAACCCTTTCGGATTGTGATGGGGGGAAGACAGGGTGATAGATCTTTTTGACAGAGAAAGCCGAATCGTTCTTATGCTTGCGGCAATAATCCATTATCCGCTGACTGATCACCACATGATCCGGATTGCCATAGCCTCCAATTACACTGTCGAGGGTAAAGATCACCGAAGGCTTATATTTTTCAATATAAGCTGCGATGTATTTTGTCAAAGAATCGAGTTTATAATTCATCGAAAAGCTTGAGTAAGGCATTGGCATATATGCTTTTTCCGTTTCCATATCATTTCTAAAATTGAAATCCACCGGATCGGCTCCCTGAAGACCCTGCAGAATTACAGCCTGTTGTAATGATTTCTTGCGTATTGGATTTTTTGCACTGTCTTTTTTAAAATATCGTCCGCCCTGCTGATAAAAACATAGTTCACGGATCTGCCATCCGTTTTTACATAATAAGGCGATCGTGCCCGCTGTAGTGGCCATATCGTCATCATGCGCAACGATTATCAGCGCCTTTTTATCTGGGGTGGAAAGCAAATATGAGTCTTCAGGATAATTCTCTGTTGGCGCAAGTGTTGATATATAATAGATGTGACCAGCAATGGCAACAACGCCGATAATGAAGGTGATAATAAGAAAACGACGAAGCCTTTTCATGTAGTTGGTTTTGAGAAGCCAAAACGCTTACATGAAAGGGTTAGTACAACCGCAGGATTAAAATACTGTTAATGCAAAAAGAGAAAGCCTAGTTTCCATATTGTCCGAGAAATTTTATTCGCATCAGCTTCAATTGCTCCCATGTAAAATTATGTTCGGATAATTCTTCCTGCGCCACCTGTAATGATGATGTTTCGCATCCTTTAAAATAATCAATGATCTCTTCCTGGTCATATTCATCCAGTAATTGTGAAAGCGCATAATCAAGATTGAGCTTTGTTCCGCTGGCGGCGATGGTTTCCATCTCTTCCAGGAGCTCATCCATTTTCATTCCTTTGTTTTTAGCAATGGTCTCCAGCGGAATTTTTTTATCAATGTTTTGAATGATGAATACTTTGTTGCCGCTTTTGTTCACGACACTTTTCATCACAAAATCATCAGGACGCTCGATGTTGTTATCGGTTACATATTTCCCGATCAGGTCTATAAAAGGCTTTCCATAACGAATAGCCTTTCCCTTGCTCACACCCTGGCACTTTTCAAGGTCTGTTAACGTAATAGGATAGAGTGTTGCCATATCCTGCAAGGAAGACTCCAGGAACAGCACAAATGGAGGCAGGTTTTTCTTCTTTGCTTCTTTTTGACGAAGCTCCTTTAGCATTTCAAAAAGTTTTTCATCTGCTGCCGCACCTTCCCCGGATTCAGCGCCTTCGTCATCGTCCGCATTAGCTTCCTCGTATAAGTTGTTTAGAACGATCTTAAATGACTTTGGTTTCTTCAGAAAATCGGTTCCTTTCTTTGTAAATTTCAAAACCCCGTATTCTTCAATATCTTTTTGCAGCAAACCCTCCAGCAATAACTGGCGAATAAGCGAATTCCAGAAATAGGGTTCTTTGTCGTTGCCCGATGCAAAAGCATCAAGGCCTTCGTGGCGGAACATCGTGATCTGCGGCGTCAGTCTTCCTATGATGATATTTATTACATAATCAGCCGCAAATCGTTCATCCAATCCTTTTATAGCTTTCAATACGGTGATCACATCTTCCTTTGCTTCCACTTTTTCTTTTGGATGCTTACAGTTGTCACAGTGCCCGCATTTATCTTTTTCATACTCCTCGCCAAAATAGCTGAGCAAAATTTTTCTGCGGCAAACGCCACTTTCTGCATAGGCGACCGTTTCGCCGATCAGCTGTGATCCCACCTCCCTTTCGCTTAGTGGCTTATCCCGCATCAGGTGTTCAAGTTTCGCTACATCTTTATGCGAATAATAAAGGATACATTTTCCCTCCATGCCGTCGCGGCCCGCACGCCCTGTTTCCTGGTAATAGTTTTCAATACTTTTTGGAATATTATAATGGATCACAAAACGGATATCGGGCTTGTCTATTCCCATTCCAAAAGCAATTGTGGCGACGATTACCTGCACATCCTCGTTCATGAATTGATCCTGTCGTTCGGCCCTCAGTTTGCTATCAAAACCCGCATGGTAGGCAACAGCTCTGATCCCGTTTGCCACCAGCATATCAGCAAGCTCCTCGGTTGTTTTCCTGTTTGTAGTATAAATGATGCCGCTCTTTCCTTTATTCTGCACTATGAATTTCGCCATATTCTTCAGCGTATCGTCTTTCTTGATCTTTGGAATGATCTCGTAATAGAGATTGGGACGATTAAAAGAAGAGACAAAAACTTTTGGATCACGGAGATCAAGATTTTTTATGATATCACTTTGGACCTTTGGTGTGGCAGTCGCGGTTAATGCAATGACAGGAATATCGGGATTAATCTGTATCATCATTTCGCGCAGCCGGCGATACTCCGGTCGGAAATCATGACCCCATTCAGAAATGCAATGTGCTTCATCAACTGCGAAAAAAGATATTTTAAGATCGCTGAAAAATTCAAGGTTCTCTTGTTTTGTTAGGGTTTCCGGGGCTACATACAACATTTTTGTCTTGCCCGTCAACAGGTCGTCGTGTACTTCTTTTATTTCTTTTTTCGTTAATGTCGAATTTAAAAAATGCGCCACATCATCTTTGCTGCTATAGCTGCGCACCAGGTCAACCTGGTTTTTCATTAATGCAATAAGGGGAGAAACAATAATCGCAACACCTTCACTGATCAGTGCCGGTAGTTGATAACAGAGGCTTTTACCACCACCTGTTGGTTTGATCACAAATGTATCATGTCCGGCCAGCAAAGATTCAATGATCTTTTCCTGGTTACCCTTGAATTTGTCAAAACCAAAATGTTCCTGAAGGGACTCGTGAAGATCAAGCCGACCGCTATCGGCTTTCTTTTTCGTCGCCGGTTTGCCGTTTGTGGGCTTAACTGTTTTTTTTGCAGATGCTGTAGCCATTACTCAAAACTTTTCATCGTCTTTTAAAAAGTATAGCTGATTAAGTTACAGAAAATACCGTTGTTCTGTGCTGATTTTATGCACATTGACAAGTTCTGTTTGATCTAAGTGGATTGGCGGGATAATTTGGTGGAGAAGGTACAATTGATCATGCTTTCCATTCATCCCGGTAATCGCTTCGCTCATAGATACCCTCAACAGACGAATCATGCGAATTTACGAAAATTGGGTGTTCGATTATTTACTAAAATGGTAAAGACTAAACTATACCGAGTGCATTGCAAATCCTATAATTTTGCCCACTCAAATGAGCTTGTCAATAAAACAGATTGCCTTAAAGACTATTGAATTAGAGTCTCAGTCCATCAGCGGATTATCTCAATTTATCAATGATGATTTTGTAAAGGCTGTAAAAGCAATTGGAAACAGCAAGGGCCGGGTGGTGATCAGCGGGATCGGAAAAAGTGCTGTCATTGCCCAAAAGATTGTCGCTACGCTTAATTCGACCGGCACGCCCTCCATTTTTATGCACGCTGCGGATGCAATTCATGGAGATCTTGGAATCGTTCAGCAGGAAGATGTGGTCATGATCATCAGCAAAAGCGGGGAAAGCCCCGAGATAAAAGTACTTGTGCCGCTGATTAAAAATTTTAAAAATATTCTCATAGGCATGGTGGGAAGCATGGACTCGTACCTGGCCGCGCGGTCCGATATTGTATTAAATACAACAGTAGCACAGGAAGCCTGTCCAAATAATCTGGCGCCGACCGCCAGCACAACCGCTCAACTGGTGATGGGCGATGCACTGGCAATCTGCCTGATGGAAATGAAAGGGTTCAATAGTGATGATTTCGCAAAATTTCATCCGGGCGGAACGCTGGGAAAAAAACTTTATTTGCGGGTGGGAGATCTGTATCTGAAAAATGAAAAACCAAGACTTGCAAAAAACAGATCATTAAAAGAGGTTATTGTTGAAATTTCATCAAAGCGCCTGGGGGCAACTGCCGTGGTTGATACTGACGACAATCTTTTGGGGATAATTACAGACGGGGACCTCAGGAGAATGCTTGAGAAAAGTACTTCACTGGACGGCGTGACGGCAGCGGATATAATGACAACAACACCTCAGACCATTGGCGCCGGTGAATTGGCTGTTGATGCGCTGGACCTTATGCGAAAAAGATCTATTACACAACTGGTGGTAGTTGATAATAAAAAATACCTCGGATTTATACATTTGCATGACCTGATCCGTGAAGGATTGATTTAAAGATATGAGCAGCAAACATAATTATGTAGCAATTATGGCGGGAGGAATCGGCAGTCGTTTCTGGCCAATGAGCCGTACCGCATATCCCAAGCAATTCCTGGATATATTAAATACGGGCAAGACCTTAATTCAGCACACGTATGAACGATATAAGAAGCTGGTGCCTGTGGAGAATATTTTTATTATCACATCGGCCGAGTATGTACCGATCGTAAAAGAGCAATTGCCGGACGTCAGGGATGAAAATATTCTGGGCGAGCCATCAAGAAAAAATACCGCTCCCTGTGTTGCTTACATTTCCTTTAAGCTTTTAAATAAAGATCCGAATGCAAATCTTATCGTCGCCCCGGCTGATCATTTGATTACAGAGACCGCTGAATTCATCAAAACATCGAAGAAGGCACTCGATTTTGTAAATCACATCAACGCATTTGTAACGCTTGGTATAAAACCAACTTATCCCAATACCGGCTATGGATACATTCAACACGAAACGACCGCTGCCGCTCCCGATATTTATAAAGTAAAAACCTTTACGGAAAAACCGAGTTCCGAATTAGCGCAAGCATTTATAGCGAGCGGCGACTTCCTTTGGAATGCCGGTATCTTTATATGGAAGGTGAAAAATATTGTTACCGCGTTTGAAAAGTATCTTCCCGAGATGTACGAGGTGTTTGCCGCCGAAAAAGACAGATTTAACACGGACGAAGAGAAAGCGGCGATCGAACAAATATATCCGCAGTGCACGAACATTTCCATTGACTTTGGGATTATGGAAAAGGCAGACAATGTTTATATCATTCCATCGTCATTTGGGTGGAGTGATCTTGGTACATGGAACAGTGCCTGGGATAATATGGAAAGAGATTATTTGGGGAACGCGGTCGCCGGCAAGAATGTAATGATTATGGATGCAACAAAATGTATGGTGCACGCGGAAAATGGCAAGCTTGTGGTCTTACAGGGGCTCGACGATTTCATAATTGTGGACACAAAAGATGCGTTGCTCATTTGCAGAAAAGATAAAGAGCAGGAGATAAAAGAATTTGTGGCGGAGGTAAAACGAAATAAAGGAGACAAATACCTGTAAGTGGTATTCTTTATTATCCGTGGTTGATATACTTTTAGTAAACAAACACCATGGCGACTCCCATCAATAATATTCTATTCCTCGATATTGAAACTGTTCCACAATATGCAGACTATAATTCTTTACCCAGGGACTGGAAAGAGTTGTGGGATTCAAAAGCAAACTCCCTTTTAAAATATCATGAGGAGGAAACGAAAGAAACGATCTATCACCGAGCAGGCATCTATGCCGAGTTTGGTAAAATTATTTGCATCAGTTGTGGGTTTATACAAGGAAATAATAACGGAAAGAAAATTATTCTCAAATCTTTTTATGGGGAAAACGAAGCGGTATTGTTGTTGGAGTTCTGTGAAATGCTGAATAAATGGACTTCGACAGACGAACAAAAGTTTTTGTGTGCGCACAACGGGAAAGAATTTGATTTTCCGTATCTGTGCCGCCGGCTTATCATTAATACGCTGCCGATTCCCGCTATTCTGAATACCAGCGGTAAAAAACCCTGGGAAGTTTGTCATCTGGATACACTTGAGTTGTGGAAGTTTGGAGATTTTAAAAGTTTCACCTCGTTAAATCTCTTAGCACATGCATTCGGTATTCCTACGCCGAAAGATGATATTGATGGGAGCAAGGTCTGGAGTGTATATTGGAATGACAAAGACTTAAAACGAATCGTCAATTATTGCCAAAAGGATGTCATTACGGTAGCGCAGATCTTTTTAAAAATGCAGGGAGAAGCGGTTGTCAAAGTAGAAAATGTTGAGTATAAGTAAAGAAAGAACTTCAAAAAGTTTTCAAGCTTTGGACGATAAGCTTTATTTTTGCTGCCCCATTTAGAATTCCCGAACCGGGTTCGGGATTAAAAGGTGCGGTAGCTCAGTCGGTAGAGCAAAGGACTGAAAATCCTTGTGTCGGCGGTTCGATCCCGCCCCACACCACAGAGTCCCTGGTTAAGAACGACCGGGGCTTTTTATTTTGTAGCCGGGAGCCCGATGTAATGACATAAGATTAATAAAATTAAATCAATGTCATGAAATATGATAGAGAAAACAGGCTATTTCATCTTGCTGCTGACCTTGTAAATCAGAGTTCGCGAAATATTTATCTAACAGGAAAGGCCGGTACGGGTAAAACAACTTTTCTTAAATATATCCGTGAAAATTGTTCCAAGCAGATGGTGGTTGTTGCTCCGACAGGTGTTGCTGCAATTAATGCCGGCGGTGTTACCATGCATTCCTTTTTTCAATTACCATTTTCTCCTTTTCTACCGGGCGTCGGTGGAGCGGGAGAAGATATTGAAGATATTACCACGCCCGGGGGATTAATTGGGCGGCTGCGAATGACCACAGATAAGAAAAAAATCATACAGGAATTAGAATTACTGGTGATTGATGAAGTAAGCATGGTGCGTTGTGATATGCTTGATGCCATTGATGCTGTGTTGCGCCATGTTCGCCACCGTCGCAATGAAAGATTTGGAGGCGTGCAGGTGGTGATGATCGGCGATATGTGGCAGCTGCCGCCTGTAGTAAAAGAAGCAGAGTGGCGCTTACTGAAGGAACATTATAACAGCCCCTATTTTTTTGACAGCCATGTTATAAAAGATGAGCCGCCGGTTTTTATTGAGTTTGAAAAGATATATCGTCAAAACGAAAAAGCATTTATTACGTTACTTAACCAGGTCCGAAACAATCAGCTTGATGATGAGGGTCAGCGTTTGCTTGAAAAACTATTTCAACCTTCTTTTCGAAGATCAAAAGGAGACGGCTATATTATTCTCACTACACACAATGAGAAAGCCGCGAACACGAATTTTACTGAGCTGGGCAACCTTGATAAAGAAGTATTTTCTTACAAAGCAGAAATTGAAGGCGATTTTCCTGAAAGCTCGTTTCCGGCGGAAGAGTTGTTGCAACTCAAGGTTGGGGCACAGGTAATGTTTATTAAAAATGACAGCGAAAAGATCAGGAGATATTTTAATGGTAAGATCGGAACAGTGGAGGAGCTGGATAATGAAAGAATAAGCATTCGATGTAATGATGAATCAGCTCTAATCGAAGTAAAAAAGGAAAAGTGGGAGAATATCAGATATTCTTTAAACAAAGCGACACGGCAGCTCGAAGAGGAGGTGCTGGGTTCGTTTGTTCAATATCCGCTAAAACTTGCCTGGGCGATCACCATTCATAAAAGCCAGGGGCTCACATTCGAAAGGGCAATTATCGACGCAGGCGACGCCTTTGCGCCGGGACAGGTATATGTCGCACTAAGTCGTTGTACAACTCTTGAAGGAATCGTTTTGAAAAGCAGGATCAGACCCGGCGGATTATTTACCGATGAAAAAATTATTCGCTTTTCTCAAAATATGCTATCAACAGATTTGTTGGAAGAAGAGAAGGAAAGGTCAAAGCGAAAACATCAATTAAAAATACTATGCTCTTTGTTTGATTATAGTAATGAGATCAGAGATTTGAATGAGCTGGAAAAGTATCTTGAGGAACATAAAGAGTCTTTTAACACGGAAAGCCAGGCATGGATATCTTCTTTATTGGAGAAACTGGCAACGCTCCGGGCCACAGCAGAGAAATTCCATATACAACTTCAAAAGTTATATGAGCCTGAAGAAAGGACAGAGAACATAACCTCATTGCAGGAGAGAATAAAAGCCGGGGTAACTTATTTCACAAAGGAGCAGAAAAAAATTGAACAATTTATTCTTCAATCGCCGGTAATAACCGATAGTCGCAATCATGCAAGGGAATTCAATGACAGCTTAAAGGAGGTCTTCATCCGTTTATCCCTCAAGAAACATTTGCTTGATGGCATAGGCGATCGATTTGACATTGATGCTTATTATAGCCGAAAAAAGAATTTCTCCGTTCCCCTTTTCACTGTCCATGCTTATGCAGGTGTGGCGAAACAAAAAACAGATAATCCGCATTCCAGGCTTTATCAGCAATTAAGGAAGCTTCGTGATGATATTTGCTCTAAAAAAGATCTCCCGATCTACATTGTTGCCGGAAGCACAACTCTTGATGAAATGGCAAGGTTTCTTCCTCAAACATTAAGTGAGCTAAGAAGGATCAGTGGGTTTGGAGATGCCAAGATTGAAAAATATGGTCAACAATTTTTAAATATCATTCTGAACTATTGTAAAACAAATCAACTATCATCTCTGATCCATGAAAAGACTCCGAAACGGGAACGAAAAGAAAAGAGCGGAGAAAAGAAGCTTGATACAAAATCCGAAACTTTCAATCTTTATAAGAATGGCAAATCAATAGCGGAAATTGCAGAAGAAAGATCTCTTACAACACAAACAATCGAGGGTCACCTTTCTCATTATGTAAGAATCGGGGAAATCGAGATCCGTAAGCTGGTCAGCGAAGAAAAAATTATCTTGATAGAACCACACTTAAAAGATTTTGACGGAGGTAGTATCACTTCAATCAAAGAGAAATTGGGGAATGGTGTAAGCTTCGGTGAAATTCGTCTTGTGATTGCATGGGTTGCCCACAAACAAAGTCTTTCCACTTAAGTTAGGGGTTATTTATCAAAAAGTAGAACAACTTTTCCATGATGCCCCACGGCGTTTTCAATTAGCGCAAAAGCGTCATGGACTTTTGTAAATGAAAAACGATGCGTGAAACCCGCTGATAGGATATAATAAATGATCAATAACCGTCGGAAATTTGTCATGGTGTAATCCTGAGCGGCATACAAGAATTTCGCATGCTGTATTATGAAGGCCTTTCTATCGCAGGATGCATTTCATGAGATTGGTCTTTCAGCCTGGTACCTTTTAAATGAAAGTTTTTATTCTTCCTTTTTTCTCACTACCAGGTACCGGTCGTTATCAAGCGGAAGATAGCCGTAGTCATAACAAAAGAAATAGGTCTTGCCTTTTCTTGTGGTGTACGTATGTGTCCTGTATTTAAAATGAAACCCAAGACGCTGCAGCTTATCGAGGTTGGCTCTGATGACCTCTTCATCCTGGGGCAAAATACTTTCCAGGATCTTGCGGTTTTTTAGCAGCGTACTGTTAATGGTGCGGACATAAGCGTTGTAATTGTTTTTCGCCTTTAACTGATTGTTGTAATTATTGCGACAATAATCGTCGCAGAATTTTTTATCACATCTTCCTTTCAAAGGCTTGTTGCAGGCAATACAGGTTCGGTTTTCGATAAAAGACATGATGATAATTTGGAAAAATTAAGTTAGTTAAAAGCTGGCCGTGTACAAACGTTTTTACACGTTTAGCTTCGGGAAAAAACGGGTATAAACCGGTTATTTATATTGGGAGTGATCATCTTTGACGCATCGACCGCAAACACGGAAAAACGGTTGAGTGAAATAAAATTCTTTAACAGTTCCGCTCCGGATAGCGGGACACAAATTTCAAGTTATGTACGCATTAAGAAACAAAGTGCAGCTCATTGGTAACCTCGGTGCGAAACCCGAAGTAAAGAAAACAGAAAGTGGCAAGAAACTGGCACAGTTCAATATTGCCACCAGCGAAAGCTATCGAAAT
This sequence comes from Chitinophagaceae bacterium, assembly GCA_036376375.1. Lineage (GTDB taxonomy): Bacteria > Bacteroidota > Bacteroidia > Chitinophagales > Chitinophagaceae > VBAS01. The sequence goes on along the minus strand of DASVAM010000401.1, from coordinate 2,613 downwards.
TCAAAGGGAGAAAAAGTAACCGAAACCCAATGGCATCGTGTTGTGGCCTGGGGAAAGTTGGCCGACATTGCCGAGAAATACCTCGACAAAGGAAAGGAAATTGTTATTGAAGGCAAATTGATTAACCGAAGCTACAATGACAAAGGGGGAAACAAGAAGTATATCACCGAGATCCAATTAAATGAATTGCTAATGGTTGGATCAAAAGCAGCTTCCGAAAACTAATTGCCTCAATTTTGTGAAAGGGAAATCAAAAATGGATTGGAAATAATTTGAATGATCCTGCACCCCGAAAACTAAGCCTTAAGATTCAGGCCAGCCGCTTCATCAATCAGCGACCCATGTAGACCATCAGTATCTGAACATCACTGGGATTGATTCCTGAAATGCGGCTTGCCTGACCAAGCGTGGAAGGCTTTATCTTGGAAAGTTTTTCTCTCGCTTCATTGCCCAGGGATATAATTTTTCTGTAGTCAAATGTTTCCGGAATTGAAAGATCTTCAAGCTGGCCCATCCTTGTAACAAGCTCTTTTTCTTTTTCAATGTATACCTCATATTTTACCTGGATGGAAGCTTGTTCAATAGTATCGTTTGAATAACCAGCCAATAAATTTTTTAGTTCGGGCACAGCGTCCATTAGATTGTCGATTGCGATTTCGGGCCGAAGCAAGATTTTCGATGATTTTTGTTTTTCGCTGATCGGTGAGGAGGAAAGTTTCTCAAAAAAAGGATTTATGTCCTCTGGCGTAACAGATAGCGAGTTCAAAATTTCTTTTATTTGCTCAACACCTTCTTTTTTCTTTTTTACTTTCTCCATTCGTTCCCCGGACGCAAGCCCAAGTTGGTAACTCAACGGCGTCAATCGAAGATCTGCATTGTCTTGCCTGAGCAAGGTTCGAAATTCGGCCCTTGACGTAAACATTCTGTAAGGTTCATTTGTCCCTTTACTGATCAGATCATCTATAAGAACGCCAATGTAAGCTTCGCTCCTTTTAAGAATTAATGGCTCACGGCCTTTTACTTTTTGATGAGCATTTATTCCGGCTATCAACCCCTGGCAGGCGGCTTCTTCATAGCCTGTCGTTCCGTTAATTTGGCCCGCAAAGAACAGATTATCAATAGCTTTTGTTTCCAGCGAATACCTTAATTGTGTCGGAGGGAAATAGTCATATTCGATCGCATATCCCGGTCTGAACATCTTTGCCGATTCAAATCCGGGCACAGTACGAATGGCTTCGTACTGGACTTCTTCCGGTAAAGACGTAGAAAATCCGTTCACATAAACCTCGACCGTATTCCAGCCTTCAGGTTCAACAAAGAGCTGGTGCCTGTCTCGTTCAGCAAACCGATTTATCTTATCCTCGATGCTCGGGCAATATCTTGGCCCCACCCCTTCAATTTTGCCACTAAACATGGGGCTCCGGTCAAAACCGGTTTTTAGAATGTCGTGAACTTTTTGATTGGTATATGTGATCCAACAGCTCCTTTGTTTAGCTGGCTTTGCTGTTTCCAAAAATGAAAACCCGGTGATAGCTTCGTCGCCAGGTTGCTCTTCCATTTTACTATAATCCAGGCTCCTTCCGTCCACTCTTGGCGGAGTTCCGGTTTTTAGACGATCGCTTTCGAACCCCAGAGAAACAAGTTGCTCGGTTATCCCAAAAGCCGCTTTTTCTGCTATTCGGCCACCTCCGAAATTCTTTTCTCCAATATGTACCAGTCCGTTGAGAAAAGTGCCATTGGTAAGAATCACGGATTTTGACCTGATTTCGTGTCCCAGCCCGGTTTTGACTCCAACAACCCCGTTTCCTTTCACCAATAAACCAAGTACTGTATCCTGATAGAAGTCCAGGTTGTTCGTTTTTTCAAGCATCTCCCTCCATTTAGCGGAGAACAGCATTCTGTCGCTCTGCGCTCTTGGGCTCCACATGGCAGGTCCTTTCGATCGGTTTAGCATTCGAAATTGAATCATGGATTCATCTGTAACAACACCCGAATAACCACCCAGCGCATCTATCTCCCGTACTATTTGACCTTTCGCTATCCCTCCCATCGCGGGGTTACAGCTCATTTGGGCAATTGTCTGCATATTCATGGTGATCAACAGTGTTTTTGAGCCAAGGTTTGCAGACGCAGCGGCCGCTTCACAACCGGCATGACCAGCTCCGACAACTATGATATCATATTCCTGAAACATGGGCTGCAAAGGTAAACAGATTTGAGACCCTCCGGAAAGCATCTGGTACTTAATAATATTTCACGTGGAACGATGTCCTGGTCGTTTCATGTGAAACATCCCGCAGGGCTAGCTATAGATAGATGGAGAGAAGCTCCTCCTCCTTATTCCTCATTATTTCAACATCCCTTTTCTTTTTGTCATTATAACCGCACAAATGAAGCGCAGCATGAAATATCACACGGTGCAGCTCGGACTTTAAAGAGACACCCAGCTTTTTTGCATTGTCTTTCACCCGTTCAACACTTATGTATACTTCTGCCATCAGCGGCTCATTTTTTTGAGAAAGTTCAAACGTGATCACATCTGTAAAAAAATCATGGTTGAGGTATCGTTTGTTGATCTTTAGAATGGTTTTGTCATCGCAAAAAATATAATTG
>DASVAM010000394.1:0-3530 GCA_036376375.1 Chitinophagaceae bacterium | reverse complement strand
TAGAAAGGCCCTTCGACGATTAAAAAATAATGACATGAAAAGACCGGCAATAGTAATCACCATCGCCACCCTGTATTTACTTTTTTTCCATGTATCCCCACATATCGGTATCCCTGAGGAAGCGATCATCGCAATGTTTATTCTCTCTCCTTTTCTTGTGATCTATATGGCATATGTGATCCTGAGATATGGAAAGCCGTCAAAATATACCTTTGATGAAAAATTTTATGAGGATCATGAATATAGAAGAGACGCAACTTAAGTTTAAAAACAGTAATGTCCCCGCTCTAAAATTTAAAATTCCATGTAACAGCAGGCAGTATCGGGAAAAGTGAGACCTGTCTCGCTTCCACTTTTAACGTTCCATCATACGGACTGCCGGTCTGATCGAAATAAATAAAGTACGGATTGTAACGACAATAAACATTGTAAATGCTAAACACCCAGCTGCTCTGCACTTTCCTTTTCTTCTTTGGAACAGGAGTATATGTCGCCGACAGGTCAAGCCGATGATAAGGATCGAGGCGGTATTGGTTCACTCTGCTGAATTCCTGTGTCAATACACCTTCGACTATATAAAAACGTTCGGGCATCGTTGTGGCAGCACCGGTTCCATAAACAAATACTGCCCCAAATCGCCATTTCTTTCCCTGATCATAGTTAGCCACAATGCTCATATCATGGCGACGATCATACCGTGCCGAAAATTTTTCACCATCATTTAAGTCCGGGAATTTTCGATACGTCCATGAAAGAGTATAACCGATCCAGCCATTAAGTTTGCCTCTTGTTTTATTGATAAAAAACTCGGCTCCATAGCTCCAGCCATCCCCAAAAACAAATTCTTCTTCGGGGTCCTTTAAGGATGGTGTGTAACCTTCAGCGTACTCGATCTGGTTTTTCATTTGCTTATAATAAAGTTCGATGGAAGTCTCATATTTATTCTCTGCAAAATTTTTGAACAGCCCCGCCGTGTATTGCCAGCTGATCTGTGGCTTTACAATATAGGTGCTCGGTACCCAAAGATCAGTGGGCAACGTGCTGCCGGCATTGCTCACGAGGTGTATGTATTGATAATTTCTATTAACAGCCGCTTTGATGGATGTTTCGTCATTCAATGCATAACGAATGGTGATACGAGGCTCGAAGCCCCCATAAGTTTTTACAGGTTCCAGACTTTTGTATACCGTACTGTCGAGCTTGTTACCATCAAGGTCCCTCACATATTTGGTATAAGGGCCGATCTGGGTGAACGAACTCCAGCGTACACCATAATTGATCTTTATCTTATCGCTGATCTCCCAATCATCCTGTATATATGCCGCCAGTTCATTCGCATACTTTTCGGTTTCATTGTTGGGCTGAAAGATCACTGAGTCCTGTTTGCCGGAAAGAATATTGGGAATGAATTTGTGATAGGTATATAATGCCCCAAACTTTATTTTATGTTGAGGTAAAGGATAATAATCAAAATCAGTTTTCAGGTTAAGGTCACGGATGCCGGAGGCAAGCGAAAGTTCAAAATTATTTTGTGCCGCTGCGAATTTGAATTTATAATTATTGTACACAGCCGTTGTGTTGGCAAATAATCGTTTGTTGAATACATGGTTCCATCTCAATGTTGCCGTACTGTTTCCCCATGGAATATTGGAACGGAAAGAACGCTTTAAATTATTAAAATCGAAGACATCTCTTCCAAAATAACCGCTCAGGTACAAGCGATCTTTTTCAGAGAATTTGTAATTCACCTTCGCGTTCAGATCATAGAAATAATAACCGGAGCCATAAAAATCACTTGTCTCTTTCACAAATGGTTTCACAATTGCATCGATGTAGGTTCTTCTCGCTGAAACCATGAAGGAAGATTTGTTTTTGACAATCGGGCCCTGCAGGGAAAGCCGTGATGCAATGAGTCCGATACCTCCTTCACCCTGGAACTGATTTATATTTCCATCTTTCATAGCGACATCAAGCACAGAAGAAAGACGGCCGCCATATTGCGCAGGCATTCCGCCTTTTATCAGCGAAGTATTTTTAATCGCATCTGAGTTAAAAATTGAAAAGAAACCAAAAAGATGACCGGTATTATAGACAACCGCATCATCCAGCATAATAAGATTTTGATCCGGCCCACCCCCGCGGACATAAAAGCCGGCATTTCCTTCCCCCGCATTTCGTACACCTGGCAACAGTTGGATTACTTTTAAAATATCCACTTCTCCCATAAATGCAGGAACATTTTTAATTCGATTGATCGAAAGATCAATGCGTCCCATTTCTGCGTTTTTTACATTGGCATCGCGGCGACGATTTGCATAGACTACTACTTCGGTATTGAAAGAAGATCTTGGAACGAGATCAAAATTGAAAGACTTATCTGCATCAAATTCAAACTCGATCAATTTTTGCACATAAGAAACATGCGTCACACTCAGGCGATAGGCACCTGAATCAAGTGTGATGGAATAAAAACCATATTGATTGCTTGTCACCCCTTTGCCCTGTCCATTGATGGTAATGGTTGCCCCGATGATCAATTCACCCGAAAGACTATCACGAACATATCCATTGAGAGTCACCCGACGGCCATCGGATTTTCCGGAAACCGCGTTGGTTTTGTTTTGCGAATAAACAAGCAACGGAACAAATGCCAACAGGATCACGACTGCTTTCTTACACATAACTCCTTTCAAAAACTGGTTAATTTCCGGTCGGGGCTGCAAAACTTATTGAATCCCTGGTGGTACCGCATGTTAACATAGATTTTCCATATTTCGGATCATGCAGGCCGAGATAAGGATTACGCCGCTTTTTATGTTCCCCTTCTGCACTTAACCAAAACGCCGATGCTTCATAATTATTCAAAGCCATTGGACATTCATGGTAATATACTTTTCCGCCGTCAAATTTTACAATACGCAACAGGTCATACATCTGTTGCGACAACATATTAAGGGCTTCTCTTTTTTCATACAAGGCGGTATCAGCCTGCATGCCGATGATCTCGGCCCTGATAGCCTCCCACTGGCTTTCAACCGTTGGATAAATTGCCGAATCTTTTTGCATCTCCTGTATACGAAGACTATCTATGGAAATCTTAAGATCGGCCAGCGAGGTATTGATCTTTGCGGTATCCCAATTCACAAAAGATTCCGTAAGTGCATAGTAAGAATTCATGGCTTTGCTTACCGATTCATTGAAACTATTGCTGTGCTTGCTCACAGTCAACCCCTCCGGTTTAGGCCCTTCATCTGTTCTTTTTTTCGGGAACATAAATTTCCAGCCAACAACAATAATAATTGCGAGTATAATACCCACAATAGCGAGTACGACTTTTTTCATCAGGAAAAATTTATGCAAAGATAATTGCAGACATCCGTAAGGCGTAATCAATTATTTTTGCAGACTTGTTAAAACCGTGAATGGTCAAGGGTCAATGGTGAATGGTCAATTGTGAATGAGGAGCCTCTGATTTGCAGCATTCAATTGTAACCAATTTAAACTTAATAAAATGTTTTTAAGATTAAATC
>DASVAM010000392.1:0-4830 GCA_036376375.1 Chitinophagaceae bacterium | reverse complement strand
CATCCAGTGTTTGTATGCTGCTTCGGTGAGATTAGGTTTTGCGACATTATCCAAGCGGTCTATAAAAATATTTGATTTGCGGACCCAGGCAAAGTTCCATGTGGGACCCGCATATTCACCCATCCATGCAGCCGCCTCAGAAGTAGATCCTCTGGAAGTGGGAACACTGCTTTCAAAATTCGCCTGCACATTTTTGCCAGTTAGATCATCATTGAAGGTGTATCCTCTCACGGGTGTATAATCGACCGTAAAGGAAGTATTATACCCGGTAAAATAATTGGGATAGAACGCATTTGCATACATGCGAACATCATCTTCATTTCTCCAAAATTGATCATCAACATAACTTGTTAAAGGTGGCCTGTCCAGAACATTCTTGTTGCAGGAAAGAAAAACCAAACAAGCCAGCATACTAAATAAATATTTTGAGTATCTCATGTCTTTAATTTTTAAAAATTCAATTGAATACCGAACGACGCACTCTTGAACGCCGGGATCCCTGTTGATGTTCTGCCAAGGTTGTACCCAGTGGCACTCCACATGGAGTAGCCATTGATACTTTCCGGATCAATCGGCAGGTCACGTAAATTATCCCAGGTAATGAAATTCTCTAAACCAGCATATATTCTCAGCGAGCTGATCGATACTTTTCTAAGAAATGATTGTTGCAGGGTATAACCGACAGTGAGATTTTTTAACCGGAGATAAGCCATATTTAACAGGTATCTATCCTGCACTTGCATGTTATTCGCTGTGCTGCTACCGGCATTATTGTATGCAGCCGGGTAAAATGCTCCGGTATTGTCGGGTCTCCAATAATCACCCGCGATCGCCTCTGGCATGGCGCCATTGCTTGATTCGTAGCCAGGTATTGCGAGGAATCCATCACCCCATAGTTGACGACTACCAACACCCTGGAAAAAAACACTTATGTCGATGCCTTTATAGTCAGCGCCAATTCTGAATCCATATTCATAACGTGGAGTTGAGTTTCCAATAACTTCCAGGTCGCCATGATCGTTCAGTATTCCTCTTCCATTGCTTATTTCACCATCTCCATTTAAATCCTTAAACTTAACATCGCCGGGGCCAAATCTGAAATTTGCCGAATTTTGTAAGAAAGGTTGATAAATTGGTTTTTTACCATCGGCACCAGTCTTCAACTTATACGCTTGTTTACTACCATGCAAACTACTTTCTGCAGCTGTCAGCGTAATTAAAATAGGCTTACCGTTTGCATCCAATTCAAAGTCGCTCATCTGGAATAACCTGTCAGTACGATAACCCCAAATTTCACCTATTCTTTTACCGTTATAGTTACCGGTAACTTGTGTCCCCGAGCCATAAGATGTTAAGACGCTCTCTGCATCGGAGAGATTGCCTCTGAAATTAATTCCAATTCCATTATTGAACCGATAGCTATAATCAATCGTTAACTCCCAACCTTTTGTCGTCAGTGCGCCATAGTTTCCCAGCGGTGCGCCAGTTCCAAATGTTAAGGGAATGCCTTCTTGTGGTACGATCATATTCTCAGTGGTTCTTTTAAAAATATCAAAAGAAATATTGAGCCTGTTCTTCAATAACCCAATGTCAACTCCAAAGTTTTTGGTTGCAATATCCTGCCATTGTATATCTGATGATACGGCAGTAGGTGTTCCTACAAAATTTACTCTTGCCCCATTAGCTCCAATCCAGGTGGATTGTCCGCCCGGCATAGTAGAAATATACAAGCCACTCGGTACACTTTGATCACCGATAGTACCCCAGGATGCTCTGAACTTAAGGGAACTCACAACAGGTTTTGTCCATTGCATGAAGTTTTCTTCACTGGCAACCCAACCTGCAGACACTGAAGGGTACCATCTCCACCACAGATCTTCAGGAAATTTAGATGACCCGTCATAACGTAAATTGCCTTCCACGAGGTATCTATTTTTGAAGGCATAATTGACACGTCCAAAATAACCTAATTGAGCTTCCCATGATTTACCACCTGAGGCAGTTTGTGTACCCGTTCCAAAATTAAACTGGGGGTTATTGATGTCTGATAAATTCGTTATTTGAGAAGTCTGGAATTCAGTAGTTGCAGTTACACGATTGACACCAAGAATAAATTTAAAAGCATGATTCTGCTTGTAAGTCCAGTTGTAAGTTGTATAGGCATTTATTGTATGACTAAAAAAGTTGGTAACTGTTCGTGCAAAATGATCCGGATTGGCTCCCAGTCCTGTATAAGTTTGCTTTAATAGATCAAAAGCAGCGATTGCACCGGGATCGGTACTTGGTACGACTTTTCCTTCGTTATTTACATAAACACGGTTACCACTTGCATCAAAACGGGCCACGGGTGCTACCCATGAGTCTCTCATTGTAAATCTTGTTCCGGGTCTTTTCCAGGTTTCATCCTGGTTGGAGAATGTATAATCAAAGTCTAATGTCCAATTGTCTGTGAAGTTGACTGTTGTGCCCAAATTAAAATTCGCATAGTTCTGCAAAATATTAGCTGTGTTTGCCGCGGCAAACTCACTTGTGGGGCTGCGAATAAGATCACCGTTTTCGTCAAAGCCAAACGGATACAAGGAACTCCATCTGTACATATACAACCAGGGATCAGCGCCTGGTGAGTTGGTAACGTAACCATATTCCTTATTTCTTCTGGAATATATTGCGCCGGCACGGAGAGTAACGTATTTATTTAGTTCGCTCGATATCTTAAGGGAAGCGTTGTAACGTGTGAATTTGTCTGTTTTTGCGGGCTTCACCATACCGCTTTGGTCTAATAAAGCAAGGCCCAAATTGTAAGAAGTTTTTCCCTGGGTAAGACCGACTGTCAGGTTGTGCTGTTGAGTAGGAGCCCATTCCTTGATCATGTAATCATAGGGGTCATAAGTTCTCATACCCATTTTTTGATTGGTTGCACCCTGGGTATACCAATCTCTTCCAAAAACAGTGGGATCATTGGGACCGATCGTATTGCCATATTTCTGTTTCCATTCCACGGCTTTGTTATAGCTCGCTCTGTCTACATAATAAAATGCACCGACGGGAGTGGTTGTTCCTATACGTTCTGCAGCGTCCACTGTATATCTTAAGCCGTTCACATCTGCCATGTCAAGATCCTTCCATACGTTTTGCCAGGAAAAATTATTGGAATAATTGATCAGTGGCTTGCCGCCTGTTGCACCTTTCTTTGTAGTGATCAATATCACACCAAACGAAGCTTTGGAGCCGTAAATCGATGCTGATGCCGCGTCTTTTAATACGGTAATGGAAGCGATATCATTAGGATTAACGATCTGTATACTGGGGATCTCAACGTTATCTAATAATATTAACGGAGAACTTCCACCTTGTAATGATCCTATCACTCCCCTTATCTTGATAATGGGATCTGATCCTATTTCGGCACTTGGAATAATTATACTAAGGCCACTGGCGGTGCCTTGTAATCCTCTTCCAACATCCGGTATCGGTCTTCCTTGTAAAGTTTTCTTTACATCGACGGTTGAAATAGCTCCCGTTAGATTGACTTTTCTTTGGGTTGAATATCCCACAACAATGACTTCCTGCTCTACTTTCTCATCAGATACCAACACGATATTATATGTGTTGGATGCGCCTACTGTTTGTCGTTGGGTTACAAACCCAATACCAGTAAATTCCAGTATTTCGCCCGTACTGGCAGCAATTGAAAAATTACCACTGGCATCTGTCATAGTACCTCTGTCAGTACCGACTATTCTGACAGATACACTTGGCAGCGCACTGTTATCAGTAGCACCTTTTACCGTACCCGTGATGGTTCGTTGCTGGGCAATTCCGAAAATTGGCAGCAACATCACAAGCAGTATCAAAAGTATGAGTGATGTAATTTTTTTTCTCATTGTGTTTGGTTTTTAATTTTTATAAGCAGTTTCAAATTTTCTTATTGATAACCAATTAAGGCTGGGAAAGACACAACGTTTGAGCAAAGAATGATTAAATAAGGTATGTTTATAAGGGGCAAAGATCTCTTGTGCATGGGAGCAAAGGGATGAAATCGATATATAATACAAGCAATGCAATCTTCTAACTGAAACCACAAGCAGCAGTTTGTAAAAATGAAGTTAGGGAAAAAATGTATTACAAAGGATGATTTCCGGCAATTTACCGCACAAAAAAACGCATTCTCGCAAAGAAAATAAAATAGAAGCCGAAAAATGGCGCAAATGTGGGGATCGCGTTAACGATATGTATGGGACAGATTCCTATGCTGAAATACTTGCAACCGGGCTTTTTCGACATTATATTTTTGGAGCAGTAGAGTAAGAAAATGAGAAATGAATTGCCCATCCTCACAAGCTAACCTTGGTGGGGATCAGCACTTTTAACCATCTTTCGTTTATGGTGTTTGGATGACCGGCAAAAGAAAAAGGCCGCCTGAGCAGCCTTCGAAAATGATTTTGAATTTTAGTACCAGTCGGAATTGCCGGGAAATCTTACAAGCCAGACCATTTATTTTTTCAGATAGTCATAATATTCATTATCTGTCGCACAATCCCACCAAACAGGCATACTCCAGATATTCGGATCGACGGCATGTGGGTTTAATGCAAGCGTATTTATCGAGTTGTACTGTATTTCATAAACCGGAGGTAAAGCCCAACGGCGAATCCAATATCTTACATCTGTTTTAGAACCGCCCGTTAATTGAGCTGTCCCTGTAAACAATGGTCCTCTATCATACCCGGGATAAACAACGCCATAGCCACCAACATTACCGGCACTAAAATTGAGCCGACGCATATCGTTCCAGTTCTCTATACTGCAACCCATCGCAATATATTTCTG
>DASVAM010000381.1:0-3338 GCA_036376375.1 Chitinophagaceae bacterium | reverse complement strand
GCACGCATACTACCACCTGCAATTACACCCGTACCATGGGCTGCGGGCTTTACTAAAACTTTCGCAGCACCTTCTTTAGCCAGCTGATCATGGGGAATTGTTCCATGCATGATCGGAACTTTGATCAGGTTCTTCTTTGCATCTTCAATTCCTTTTGTAATTGCTTCCTGTACTTCCTTTGCTTTTCCCAATCCATGACCAACAACGCCGTTCTCATTTCCTACCACCACTAATGCAGAAAAACTGAATGAACGGCCACCCTTTGTTGTTTTTACAACGCGGTTGATGGCTACCACTTTGTCTTTCAGTTCAAGGTCACCGGCCTTTACTCTGTTTAGATTTACTTTTGCCATTTATACCTATTTACGATTTTAGATTTATGATTTCGGATTTAGAAAGTAATCGCAGACTTCAGTGAAATCTAAAATCTGCAATCCGCAATCTAAAATTTCAGTCCTCCTTCTCTTGCTCCGTCAGCCACTGCTTTTACACGACCGTGATACAAATATCCACCACGATCAAAAACTACTTCTTTCAAACCCAGCTCCGAGGCTTTCGCGGCAATTGCTGAACCAACCATCTTACTTTTTTCTGACTTTGTTACTTTTTGTGCCGCAATGCTCTTTTCCCTGGAAGAAGCAGCGGCAAGAGTCTGCCCGTTTACGTCATCAATTAATTGAGCATAGATCTCCGTATTGCTTCTGAAAACAGAAAGACGTGGTTTTGCTGCAGTGCCGTTAATCTTTTTACGGATGCCGAAACGTATATTCTGTCTTCTTGCTGTTTTTGCTTTCGAATTCATATAAAAACAATTTCAAAATTTGAAAATTTGAAAATTTGAAAATGGTGGCTGTGACCGAATTTGCACATTTGCACATTTTCAAATTTGCATATTACTTACCTGCAGCCTTACCCGCCTTCTTACGCACAAACTCACCAACATATCGAACACCTTTTCCTTTGTATGGCTCAGGTTTACGCAGACCACGGATCTTAGCGGCAACCTGACCGAGCAACTGATGATCGATACCTTCCAGGCTGATCATTGGATTCTGACCTTTTTCCTGTGCAGTTGTCACTTTCAGTTCTTTTGGAACTTCGAAGACGATATTATGTGAATAGCCCAGCGAAAGATCAAGCAAATTACCCTGGTTGCTGGCCTTGAAACCGACGCCGATCAACTCCAGGTTCTTTTTATAACCTTCGGTCACTCCTTTGATCATGTTGGCAGTCAATGAACGATACAGACCATGCATTGCACGATGACGGATCTGGTCCGTTGGGCGGGCAAAATTAACTGAATCATCTTTTACCTCAACCGTGATATCACGATCGATCGCCTGCTTCAACTCTCCTTTTGGACCTTTTACAGTCAATACACCGTCGTTGCCAACAGTGATGGTCACCCCTTTTGGAATTGACACCGGTTTTCTACCTATACGAGACATATCGATTTACGATTTTAGATTTACGATTTTAGATTTCTATCCGACCGGTCAGCCAAGTATAGTTTCGGCTTAATGTATCGGAATTATTTAATGTGCAAATTGGCACATTGGCACATTATCAATACACGTAACAAAGAACTTCACCACCCACATTCTGCGCTTTCGCTTCTTTATCTGTCATCACTCCTTTTGAAGTTGAAAGGATAGCAATGCCCAATCCACTTTTTACGCGACGGAACTCATCCGGCTTTGCATATGTACGCAAACCCGGGCGGCTGATCCTCTCCAAACTTTGGATAGCAGGTTGCTTCGTTTGCACATCGTACTTCAGCGCGATCTTGATCACACCCTGCTTGCTGTCATCCTCAAATTTATATTTGAGAATATATCCCTGGTTGTAAAGAATTTCTGTAATCCTCTTTTTTAAATTGGATGCCGGAATTTCCACAATACGATGTCCCGCCATTTGCGCATTACGGACTCTTGTAAGGAAATCTGCTATAGGATCTGTTACCATAATTATTTAAATTGATCAGTTCTAAATTTTATTTGATGAGTGATGAGTGATCAATGATGAGTTACGCACTCATTACTCATAACTCATTATTCATTTACCAGCTTGCTTTCTTCAAGCCTGGAATTTTTCCATCCAATGCCATATCACGCAAAGCGATCCTCGAGATACCGAAATATCTTACGTATCCCTTTGGACGACCGCTTATCTGGCACCGATTCTTCAATCTTACTTTAGAAGAATTCTTTGGAAGCTCGTCCAACGCTTTCCAGTCGCCGGCTTTTTTCAGCTCTTTGCGTTTCTCAGCATGCTGAGCCACCATTCTTTCTCTTTTTCTCTGCCTGGCTTTTACTGATGTTTTTGCCATGTTATTTTTTAAATTTCAAATTTTAAAATTCCAAATTCCACCTTAAAATCTTATCCGGAATTTGGGATTTGTATTTTGTGATTTACTTCTTAATATCTCTAAAAGGCATTCCCAGTTCTTTCAACAATTCATAAGCTTCTTCATCCGATTCTGCTGATGTCACAAATGTGATATCCAGACCTGTAATGCGATTTACTTTATCAATATCGATCTCGGGGAAAATGATCTGTTCAGTTACACCCAATGTATAGTTGCCACGGCCATCAAAAGATTTTTCGTTGACTCCTTTAAAGTCACGTACACGTGGAAGCGCTACAGCGATCAACCTGTCAAGGAACTCATACATTTTATCACCACGAAGCGTAACTCTTGCGCCGATTGGCATTGCTTTCCTGAGTTTGAAATTCGAAATGTCTTTTTTAGACATCGTTGATACAGCTTTCTGCCCGCTGATGGTTGTCAATTCATCCAATGAAATATCGATAAGTTTTTTATCGTTGACAGCGCCGTTTACACCGCGGTTCAGGCAGATCTTTTCAAGACGCGGTGCCTGCATCATGGTAGAATAACCAAATTTCTTTACCAGGGCGGGAACAACATCCTTTGTATATTTTGCCGCTAACCTTGGCTTATATGTTTGCGTACTCATAATTCAATTTTTTTAAGATCATCAGATCTTTTCACCTGATTTTTTTGAAATACGAACTGTCTTTCCATCCACTCTTTCTCTCGTGACTTTCACACCAGTTTTCTCCTTAGAATCATACAACATTACATTGCTGATATGGATCGGTGCTTCCATTTTCAATATACCACCCTTGGTATTCTGAGCAGATGGCTTGCTATGCTTGGTAACGATGTTCACACCTTCCACGATCACACGACTTTGGTCCACCAGTACTTTTTTTACTGTGCGGCTTTTGTTTAAGTCTTTATCATCACCGGCAATCACTACAACCTTGTCGCCTTTCCTGATGTTGAACTTCGGTTTGAATCTTGCTTTCATTTT
>DASVAM010000419.1:0-2625 GCA_036376375.1 Chitinophagaceae bacterium | reverse complement strand
CGTTATGTCTTTCCAGCCAGTCGGCCAACGCCACAATTTCCCAATTAGCCCACATCCAGGTGGGCCAGCGGTTAAAAGCATGCAATACCTTAAATGCACTTTTGTTTTCGGTGTCATAGCCTTTTATAAAACGGTTAACCCTGTAGCAATCGGGCCAATCACCTTCCACGGCAATAAAATTGAATCCTTTCTCTTCAATCAGTTTTTTCGAAATATGTGCTCTCCAGCTATAATACTCATGCGTACCATGACTGGCTTCGCCGAGCATCACAATCCGTGCATCACCTATCCGGTCGAATAGAGGTTGCAAATCCGCCTTGCTTTGTAAAGGATATGCCCATTGTTTGACGGCATTGACGATCTCTGTTTCATCGACTGATACTTCTTTTGAAAAATAGCGGCCCATGACCTTGTTTTTTTATTGTCCGCAAGATTTGGAATTTCTTTTCAATCAACAACTCAAAGCTGGCACATTTAATACCGGTTCACAATGATAAATGTCACTGATTTGGTTGATGCAGGTCATTCATAGATTGCATTGCAATCGGATAGATTTGGATAGCAATAAACAAAAATCGATGGCAGAGAACTACCCAACACTTACTACCCTGCACAACCTGCTCGACTACGATGCCCGCAAATTTACCAATGCAGAAATACAATTACAAAGGGTCTTGCCGCAATGGATCGCCCGTGCCGGTTCGCTGCAATTGAAGGCTGTTCTGCAGAAGTACCTCGATTTTGTACAACAGCATGTAAAGAAAATGGAGTACTTCATTGAAGAAGAAAAGATCAGTTCACTTAGCGTTATCAACAGGGTAATGGATGCATTTATTAAAGAAACAGAAGAAATGCTATTGAATTGTATAGATACCGAAGTAAAAGATGCCTGCCTGCTGGCCTGTATACAGGCAATTAATCATTTTAAAATAAGTATGTATGGTACTGCCGCAGCATTTGCTAATGCTCTCGATATGACAAAAGCGGCAGCCATTTTTCATGAAGCAGAGGTGAATGAAAAGCAAATTGACGACCAGATGTCCCAATTGGCAGCACATGAAATAAACACCAGGGCTAAGGCACCAATTTTATTACGGGGATAACAACTAAAAAAGGAATAATGGATATACACATTCCGGAAGAGGTAAAAATACCGGTTGGTAAGACCATCCTGAAAGGTGAATTAATTATCCCTCCAAAAGCCAGGGCAATAGTTATTTTCTCTCATGGTAGTGGCAGCAGCCGGTTTAGCAAGCGCAACCAGATGGTCGCGAAATACCTGCAAGGAAAAGATTTCGGGACATTATTGTTCGATTTACTGACAGAACAGGAAGATCAGCACTACCTCAACAGGTTTAATATTGAATTACTTAGCAAAAGATTGATCGGTGCGACTGAGTGGGTGGAAAAGCTGGCGGCAAAAGATTGTCGTATCGGTTATTTTGGCGCCAGCACGGGCGCTGCTTCGGCCTTAAAAGCTGCAGCTCAATTACCACAAATATGTGCTGTAGTATCGAGAGGCGGCCGGCCAGACCTGGCCATGACAGATTTACGCAAGGTGAAAGCGCCTACACTTTTGATAGTTGGGAGTTTGGATTATGATGTGCTGCAATTGAATAAGGAAGCTTTCATGAAGCTGGAATGTGAAAAGAATTTAGAAGTAGTAAAGGGAGCCACTCATTTGTTTGAAGAGCCGGGCAAAATGGAAATTGTTTCGGAGCTGGCCGGCAATTGGTTTGAAGATCACTTAATCGCTGTTTAATAAAACAAAGGCCTATACCGAGTTAACCTAACGATAAAGAAATCAGCAATGTTTTTCCAGCAGGGCACTGAAAAGAGGATTCTGTACTGATGTCAATCAACCTTACATCGTGCCGGTAACAAATGCATATGACGAGGGATGCATTTATACAGAATTAAAGTAAAAAAGATAATAGACAGATTTTAAAAATAATAAAACTTATAAAATGTTCCGTGACAGAATTGAGGCTGGATTATTATTGGCAGCCAGGCTAAAAAAATATAAAAATGATCCCGGTATAGTACTGGCTGTCCCACGGGGTGGTATACCGGTGGCCTATGCAGTTGCCAGGGAATTAGGATTCCCTATCGAGGTTATTCTTACGAAAAAGATAGGTCACCCGATGAATAAAGAGTATGCCATAGGGGCGGCAAGTCTTACCGATCACTTTATCGTGCCTCATGATGATGTTACAGAAGAATATATTGAACAGGAATTGTTAAGGGTCCGTAGCAGGCTGAAAGAGATGTATATAAGATTTATGGGCGACAAAGAACCCGAAGACCTGGAAGGAAAAACAGTGATTGTGATTGATGATGGTATTGCTACCGGGAACACTATTTTAGGTACCATAAATATATTGCGTAAAAGCCATCCGGGCAAGATTGTGATTGGTGTGCCCGTAGCATCTCAAAGCGCCGTAAAAAAATTGTCAAAAGAGGTGGATGAAATCATAGCTTTAATGATACCGGATGAATTTTATGGTGTAGGTGCATTTTACGACGATTTTGAGCAAGTGAGCGATGAAGAAGTAATATTCTATCTGGACAAGTTAAGAGAACTGCGAAAAGCTGGCTAAAGATTTAATGACAGGAGGCAGAAAT
>DASVAM010000083.1:0-8293 GCA_036376375.1 Chitinophagaceae bacterium | reverse complement strand
TCGCATGAGCAACTGATTTTCTTTCAACCGATCGGTATAAAATTCAAAAAATAGCCACAATGGATTTCAACCCAAACAATGCTATTATTAAATGCTGTATTCAAGCCATGGGCCTGGAAGAAAATGGTAAGCCGGAAGAGGCAAGCAAACTATTTCGTCAGGCCTGGAATGAAGCGACCAACGATTTTGAAAAATTTATTGCTGCTTATTATGTGGCCCGGCATCAAAAAAGTATTTCTGATAGATTACAATGGTTGGAAACAGATATGCAGCTTGCATTAAAAATAAATGACCCTTCTGTTAATGGAGCACTTCCCGGATTATATTCAAACATTGCCAAATGCTATGATGACCTGAACGATCATGACAAATCAAAAAAGAATTATGAATTAGCAAATTCCTTAACCGATAAACCAGCAGACAACGGTCCTTTTTATCACGGTACAAGAGCAGATCTGAAAATGGGCGATCTTCTGACAGCAGGCGCTATGTCTAATTATAAGTCGGATCTCAAAATGAATCACATTTATTTCACAGCCCTGGTGAATGGGGCTGGACTTGCTGCGGCATTAGCTAACGGCGAAGCACCCGAACGTGTTTACATAGTTGAACCGACAGGCAGCTTTGAAAATGATCCCAACGTCACAGACAAAAAATTTCCGGGCAATCCTACACGGTCTTATCGTAGCCTGGCGCCGTTGAAGGTCGTTGGTGAAGTAACGGATTGGGTGAGACAAACACCTGAGCAAATTCAACATTGGCGCGATAAGTTGGCCAATAACAAGGGAGAAATTATTAATTAATTTACAGGATGCCGCGCTCTTCCGCACCCGTTGGTGTCCGCATCAATGGTAATTGAAATCTGCTTCATTTTCAATAGCACTTCGCAACATCGAAAAAATGATTTTATCTAACTTTAATAAAAAAGCATTTGTTCAAAAGTCACTGGTTAATATTGATATTGTTTGCATGGGGAATATCGGTTAAAAAGCCTCCTGCAAACAGCACAATTTTCCCTATCGATAAGATTATTGATACTATACACTCCAAAATATTAAACGAAGACAGGTTTATTTGGGTGCATGTTCCCGCATCTGTTCATAACATGACAAAAGAATACCCGGTCATTTTCCTGCTTGATGCGGAAGCAAATTTTGATGAAACAAAAAAAATATTGGATAAACTACGCACTGAAGGCGGAGCCCCTGAAGCGATCCTGGTTGGAATTGATAACATTTGGCTTCGTTACAGGGATTATTCACCTACTCGTGTCGATTCGTCTACCTGGGTCGATGCAGCCACGGCCAGGACAACTGGTGGAGGCAAAAAATTCATTGCCTTCCTTGAAGAGGAGCTATTGCCTTTCATCGAAAAAAAATATCCTGTTTCATCCAGGCGGAGCATCATAGGGCATTCAATGGGCGGTTTGCAGGTGATCAATATTTTTCTGAAGCATCAGCAGCTATTTGATGATTATGTGGCTATCGATCCGAGCATGTGGTGGGATCATATGAAATTAGTGAATGAATGCCCCGGCCTGATTGGTAATAAGGGATTTGAGAATAAAAAATTATTTCTTGCCATTGCAAATGAACCCGAAAAACGAATGAGTATGGAGCAGGTTAAGAATGATACAAGTGCGAAAACTGTTTTGATCCGTCCTTCCTTTACGCTGGCAGATCACATACAAAAGAACAAGTCGAACAATCTAAAATTTGAATGGAAATTCTATAAGGATCATCATCATATGACCGTCAACGCCGCAGCGACCTATGATGGTCTTAAATTCTCTATGCATTAACGACCCGAACTCTGTCCTGCTTTATTCCCATTCAGTTTTTCTTTTGCTGCATCAGGCTTTGTATCAAAAATGAATGAGCAAGGGCTTCCCCCGAATTTAAAACAGGTAGAAAAAAGGCGCCCGTTAAAAAGCGCCTTGTAACAGGTTTTTCTTAATCGCTAATTTAGTTTCCCTTAACCAGTTTCAATGTTTGTTTCTGTGTCCCCTGAACGATCTCAACGAGGTAGATACCGGAATGATAGTTACTTCCGAGTCTTATTATTCTATTAGATGGCAACGAGGAGATCCTTTCGATAACTCTGCCCATGTTGTCATACACGATTAACCCTACGTTGGTATTTGCTTTACTCCGTAACTGAATGGTGAAATCTTTGGGTGAAGGATTACCAAACACGGTTACTTCAAGTGCTTCGGGATCTATTTCCCGGTCAGCAGTAGTCAATACTCTTGTAGTATTAATTTCACAGCTGCCTAACATATCACCATGCCCGATGTGATCGGCTACACCATCAACTCCTATCGTCAGGTCCCTTTCACGATGACAAATAACGATCTTGTCACCGTTTTTGCCGCCTGAAACATTTGCTACAGTGACGGTCTTTGAAGCAGACCCAGGGCATCCGTCTTGATCGCGGACAGTAACTGAATAATTGGTTGTGGCAGCAGGGCTTACGGTAATTGATGAAGTTGTAGCACTATTGGACCAGGTATAGCTATAAGGGGCCATGCCGCCGCTGACATTTGCCTGCAGCGTTAAAGATGATGCGGGAGCATAGGCTGGATAAACCGTGTTAGGAAGAACACCACTTGACATTGCAAATGCATCTGGTATAGAAACATTTAAAGTCGGACAGGGTAGAAGAAAGCCCCTGATCTCACCACCAGGAAACATTGTTGAATGAACATTGAGATAAGCTCTGCCGGCCGCGATGGCAGTTCTCAAAGCAGCAAAAGCTGAGGCGGGCGTGCCGCCATTGTTTGTAATATATGACGGGTTGTAGCTCGTACTTAATAACATATTGAATGTCTGATCATAGGTTCCCGCAGTTACTCCTGAAGGAAAGCCGGTAAAAGTTGGTAACGTGGTTGCTACGCCAACCGTACCTGTTCCGGCAACTGCTGTGGGTGCGTGGATATGACATGCTGTTACACCTGCCAGCAACCCGGAGAAGTTGGCCTGCACTCTCATGGTATTCGCTGCCACATCAATGGTAACAAGTGTTTTTCCGGTTCCGGGTGAGTTATTGGGAGGTGCTTCGGCAGGGCCCGACAAACTGGCCCAATAGACCTGACCATAGGAAACAAAAAACGACCCGGTAGAAATGATGAATAGAAGAAGCGTTTTTCTAATTCCCGGGATAAAAATGTTTGGATAAAACTGTTTCATAACCGTTATTTAGATTGATTAAAGGATGAGTTTCTGTGCGGGCAGGACTAAGTTGATTGAAGATGGGATAAAGGATAAAATGTGAAGGCAGTTGAGAAGAAACGAAACGAAAAGGGAAAAGGTTGCTTTAAAATGCCGGGTCCTGGGCTGCGGTAAACAAAATCTTCAGAATCGGCTACCGGAACCGAGGCAGTAATTTGACATTTATCATTCATAATTCTAACTTTCATAAAACAAATAGAATGAGAAAACTAGTGGGAGCGTTGAATATGACACTCGACGGCTTTTGCGACCACACCGCACTGATTGCCGATGATGAAATACACCAGCATTATACAGAACTTTTGAATAATGCGGGTACCGTTTTATATGGAAGAATAACATATCACCTGATGGAATACTGGCGAACTGTTTTGGAAAACCCAACGGGCAACAAATCATTTGACGATTTTGCGGTGGCAATAGACAAGATTCCCAAAATTGTGTTTTCTCACACGCTGCAGCAAGTTGATTGGAAAACTGCACGGTTAGCTACGAAAGATCTTAAAGAAGAAGTTTCAGAACTTAAACAACAGGCAGGCAAGGACATTTTGGTTGGCAGCCGGAGTTTGATAGTAAGCTTACTGAATCTTAATGTGATTGATGAATTCCAACTCCTCATTCAGCCAATTATAGCTGGAAAAGGTTTGCCTTTATTCGGGAACATCAGCGATAGAATTGAGCTGCAGTTATTAAAATCAAATACTTTTAATAGTTCAGGTTCAACATTGTTATACATGAGCCGTAAAAAATAAATTAACTTCCCACCGTAAGATTAACGCAACCACCAAAACATCATGGAAGTTCATCATCATGCCCATCATGGAGGAAAGAAAAATTGGAAATCATATTTCTGGGAATTTTTAATGTTATTCCTTGCGGTTACACTTGGTTTCTTTGTGGAAAATCAACGTGAGCATTATATTGAGCATGTTCGTGCAAAGGATTTTTCAAAAACCCTGGTAAAAGATCTGCATAATGATACTGCACTTATTCATGATCAAAAAAGAAGTTCCGAATTATATATAGCATTTGCTGATTCATTATTGGCATTGAGTCAAGCCAGGCTCGAGGGTCCTGCCGCCTCCCGGTTTTCGTTTTATACCCGCTTTATATACTGGACAGGGGCCATTACCTGGAACAACGCCACTTTTGAGCAAATTAAAAACTCAGGCAGTTTGCGGTATTTTAAGAACTACAGGTTGCTCGAGAAAATGATGAATTATGAAGCAATTGCAAAACGGGTCGATATGGAAGCGTATAATAATACAATCAGGGGAAACCTGCTCTTGAAGCATATTAATCTGGTTATTGATCCCATCTATCATCATGAGCTGTCAAAATATTTCCTGGTATCCTTAGATACAATGACCCGTAAAACGATGGAACAATTATTCTCCCGTAAATTAGAATCACTGGAAAATAAAAGGGCTGACATAAAGGAGTTGCTAAATATGGTTATTGTCCAGCAAAGAAATTTTCAACGAAACGTAGATGTGACGTTAAAACAGGCAGAAGAACTGGCAATTGAATTGATCAGCGACCTTAAGAAGGAGTACCATATTGAATAGCTTCAGGCAAACCCATGATTTCAATTCTACCAATTCGTTCGGACAAATAATAACCCTGCGTCATGAAATACCCGCAAATTTTGGATATTTATACCATGTCCGGCAGCAAAAGCTTTCTGGGGAAACACAAGGCGATAATAATTTACAGCATCAGTCTTGCTTTCCTGTTATTACTTCTTAAATGGCTGGAGCTACGTTTTATCATCTTTAAACATTCTTTTGAAATTTATGCCGGGATGATTGCCATCATTTTTACAGTGCTGGGAATATGGCTTGCATTAAAGCTCTCGAAACCAAAACCCGATAGCGATCGGGTTGAAACGGTGGTGGTAGAAAAAGAAGTGTACATAACACGACGTGAAGATTTCGTTCCTAATTCTTCTCTTATCTCCCAGCTTGAACTCAGCAAACGGGAATTGGAAATTCTTGAGCTGATGGCGCAGGGGCACAGCAACGAAGAAATTGCCGCAAAACTTTTCGTTTCGATAAGCACCGTCAAAACTCACAATCAAAATCTATTTTTTAAATTGGATGTGAAAAGGCGGACACAGGCAATTGAAAAAGCAAGAAGATTGGACCTCATTCCTTAAAATGATCTCATCCTTTGGTAGGAAAATAAGCTGGTGGCAGGAAAAATGGCCGAAAGTATGAGGCGAAAAAGTTGGTCAACAAGGACATTTGCACCAACAAAAATTAATAAAATGAAAAAGAACATCATCATTTACGGACTTATTTCCGGTTTGGTCATTTCTGCTTTTATGGCAGTCAACGTAAGCATGTGCGTCAAAAGCGGCGATTTTGATAGCAGCATAGTGATCGGCTATGCTTCCATGATTATTGCATTCTCGTTAATATTCGTTGGTATTAAGAATTATCGGGATAAATATAATGATGGCGTCATCAGTTTCGGGAGGGCCTTCAAAGTTGGTCTATTTATGGTTTTGATCGCTTCAACTATTTATGTGATCGTTTGGTTGATCGAGGAGCGTTTCTTTTTTCCTGATTTCATTGATAAGTATACGGCACATGAGATCAACAAGCTGCAATCAAGCGGGATCAGTGCAAGCGAATTGGCAAAAAAGACAAAAGAACTGGAGCAGGCTAAAGAAATGTATCAGAACCCTGCCTTAAAGATACTGATGACCTATGCAGAAATTTTACCGGTGGGTTTGGTTGTTACACTTATCAGTGCATTGATCTTAAAAAGAAGGACATCTAAAAATTAAACATCTCAAATGAAAAAAGTGACGGGTATCGGAGGCGTCTTCTTTAAATGTAAAGACCCCGTTAAGATGAAAGAATGGTATAAAACACATTTAGGTATTGATGCAGGTCAGTATGGGGCATCCTTTGAGTGGTATGAGGATGCTGAAGGCAAAAAGAAAGGACTTACACAATGGAATCTTAATTCTCAAACTGCAAAACTCTATGAACCTTCAACAAAAGATTTCATGATCAATTACAGGGTGGAAAACATGGAAGCACTCGTGGAGGAATTAAAAGAGGAAGGTGTCACGTTCGTGGACAAAATTGAAACGTACGACTATGGCAAGTTTGTTCATATTCTTGATGCAGAGGGAAACAAGATTCAATTGTGGGAACCGGTCGATTGAATGCCATAATTCGTCCTTCTAAACTCTCAACACTTATGACTAAAGCAGAAATTGCCGGCATTGCACCATTCTTTATTGTAAAGAACGTACCGGCGGCATTGTCGTTTTATCGCGACCGTCTTGGGTTCGACATCACGTTCCAGGGACCGACTGACGATGACATCTTTTTTGGCATTGTGCAACGCGGTAGTGCAATGATCATGATGAAGGACGTTGGTGTCGATCCCGTTCCAAATTATACACGTGATATCAAAAAAGGGGTTGCCCG
The DNA here is from genome assembly GCA_036376375.1 of Chitinophagaceae bacterium. GTDB lineage: Bacteria > Bacteroidota > Bacteroidia > Chitinophagales > Chitinophagaceae > VBAS01. Next base: position 1,614 of record DASVAM010000083.1, on the reverse strand, counting down.
CTGGGATGCCTATATACATGTTCCGGATCCTGCTGCATTGGCGGCAGAATTTTCTTCGCGCAACGTTGAGTTTTTTACACCACTTGATGTCAATAGCGATAATCTGCTGGGGTTTGAAGTGAAAGATGCTGACGGGTACCTGTTATACTTTGGACGTCCCAATAAATAGAAAAAGCAGCCCAATTTTTGCTGGAATGATATCATCCATTCACAAAACCTCCGGCCGCGTTATGAAGAATATTATATTTATTGCTGCTACCTTGATCCTTTCCTGCAACAGCAATCAGAAGAGTGCCGTGGAGCCGGGAACGATCGACCTGAAAAGAGGAACCGTTATCTCGTGCGGGCCCCAGGAAGGAGAAATATTTGGAACCGTCTCATTTGATGCCACTGTACCAGCGCAATTTCAAAAAGATTTTAATACCGGTGTCGCATTGCTCCATTCATTCGAATATGATGAAGCTGAAAAAGTTTTTGCAAAGGTCATTGATGGTGCGCCAGATTGTGCAATGGCATATTGGGGAGTGGCAATGAGCAATTTTCATCCCTTGTGGATGCCGCCTTCAGCGGCAGAATTAAAGAAAGGAATGCAGGTTGTCCACGCGGCCCGTTCAATTAACGATAAAACCAAAAGAGAAACTGATTACATCGAAGCCGTTGCGCAGTTTTATGAGCATGCAGATGAACTGGATCATCGAAGCCGTGTACTCAAATTTGAAAACGCAATGGCAGATGTTTATCGGCAATATCCTGACGACAAAGAAGCTCCCGTATTCTACGCCCTTGCATTGAATGCCGCCGTTGATCCTTCCGATAAGACGTATAGTCGTCAGCGAAAGGCATTTGAATTGTTGGAACCTATCTTTCAGCAGCAACCTTTGCATCCTGGCATTGCGCACTACATTATTCATAATATGGATTATCCGGGTTTGGCTGAACTGGCTTTACCTGCCGCAAGAAAGTATGCAAGTATTGCGCCTGCATCAGCCCATGCCCAGCATATGCCTTCGCATATCTTTACAAGACTTGGCTTGTGGGATGAAAGTATCAGGTCAGATCTTGCGTCAGTTTCATCCGCTAAATGTTATGCGGAAAAGGCGCAGCTTAATGCTCATTGGGACGAGGAACTGCATGGCATCGATTACCTCGTATATGCTTACCTGCAAAAAAAGGAAGATGGATTGGCAAAGCAACAATTGGATTATTTACTAAGCATCGATAAAGTTTCTCCTGCCAATTTCAAAATTGCTTATGCATTTGCTGCTACGCCCGCCCGGTATGCATTGGAAAGGAAGGATTGGAAAATGGCTTCCGGGCTTCAGTTGCATGCGGCAAACTTTTCATGGGATGATTTTCCCTGGCAGGAGGCCATTGTTCATTTTGCAAAGCTGCTTGGTTATGTGCACCTGGACAATCTGAATGATGCAAAGAAAGAGTTGGATCAATTAAGATCCCTTTATCAAATCCTGCTTACTCAAAAAAATAAAGCAATTGAGGCGGCACAGGTGGACGTTCAAGTAACAGCATCCGAAGCGTGGATCGCACTGAAACAAGGAGATAAACAAAAAGCGAAAGAACTGATGACCGCGGCGGCCGATAAAGAAGATGCAATGG
>DASVAM010000371.1:0-6108 GCA_036376375.1 Chitinophagaceae bacterium | reverse complement strand
CAAAGCAGATACCACGAAGGGCACCATCAGTTTTCATGAGTGGCTGGGTAATAGTTGGGGGATTCTGTTTTCTCATCCTAAAGATTTCACTCCTGTCTGCACAACTGAATTAGGCTACATGGCAAAACTTGAACCTGAGTTCGCCAAACGAAATTGCAAGATTATTGGTTTGAGCGTTGACCCGGTGGAAAGTCATTTAAGATGGGAAAAGGATATTGAAGAAACACAAGGCAGTGCTGTAAATTATCCAATGATCGGTGATCCGGATCTCAGCATTGCAAAATTATTTGATATGCTCCCGGCAGAAGAACCCGGAACTTCTGAAGGCAGAACTGCCGCTACCAATCAAACTGTACGGTCAGTTTTCGTTATTGGTCCTGATAAGAAAGTGAAGCTGATGCTTACCTATCCAATGACGACAGGCCGCAATTTTGATGAGATTTTACGTGTAATAGATTCAATGCAATTAACAGCAAACTATAAAGTGGCAACTCCTGTGAACTGGAAGAAAGGAGAGGATGTTATTATTGTTCCTGCAGTAACGAATGATGAAGCAAAAGAAAAATTCCCCGAGGGCTGGAAAACAGTTAAGCCATATCTGCGGATCGTACCGCAGCCTGGCAAAGAGTTGGTAAATGAAAATTGAGCAGACGATTTAAATAGAGTCGATTGAGGTGAGCTCTGAAAATTTCCTGGCATTTGATGGCATAAAGGGGAAATCTTTAGAGCTCCTTTTTTATGACTCATTTCGGCCCGTATCGGCGGCACCGCAGGAAACTGTTAAGCTGATCTCAACCTGAACTCGCCGTTGTTGGTGAACCCGTTTATTTCTACCTTACAGCAATGAGAGCCGCTATCCGCGTCAAATATGGTCCGCCTGTAGCAGTATTAAGTATAAAAGAAATTGACAAACCGATTCCAAAGGATAACGAAGTACTGGTAAAGGTCTATGCATCCAGCGCTAACAGAACCGACTACCATGTTCTCACAGGCAAACCCTTTTTTATGCGGTTCTTTACTGGTTTATTTAAACCAGGGTTAATTATTACAGGATCAGATTTTGCCGGACAGGTTGAAGCAACCGGTGCTGCTGTTAGCTCTTTTAAAGTGGGCGACAAGGTAATGGGGTTTGGTGGTGTTTTATGCATTGGTTCGCATACCGAATACATAACGTTTTCCGAAAAAGAAGGAATTGTATTAATGCCTGGTAACATAAGTTATGAAGAGGCAGCTGGATGCCTGGAAGGAGCTTATTATGCTGCTGCAGGTATTAATCACCTGCAACCAACGGCAGGACAAAAGGCATTAGTATATGGAGCAACTGGCGCAATTGGTTCAGCAGATGTACAGTTTTTAAAATATTACGGCTTATATGTTACAGCAGTATGCGGCGGTGGGCATACAGAACTTGTAAGATCATTAGGCGCTGATAAAGTAATTAATTATCAAACGCAGGATTTTACAAAAGATGAAGAACGGTATGATTATATTTTTGATGCAGTTGGTAAAACGGGTTTTCTTACATGCAAACCTTTGATGAAGAAAAATGGGATTTACACTTCATCAGGTGGTTTTGAGAACATGTTTTGGAGTCTTGTGACAAAACTAACAGGTGGTAAAAAAGTTTTATTCGTTCCACCAAAGGATATCAGGGGCAATCTTGAGTTTATAAAAAAATTGATTGAAGAAGGAAAATTCAAACCGGTTATCGACAGAGTCTACCCGCTTGACAAGATAGCAGAAGCCTTCACGTATGTTGGGACTCATCAGAAAATAGGAAATGTGATCATTAAGATCAATGCATAAAAAAGCCATCCGCCGCGGCGGATGGCTCAAATGTTTCTTTCAACATTTATTTACTGCCCGTGCACCTGGATGCTTCGGAGCATTTCTCGTCTTTAGAGTCAGACGGGTATTGACAATTTTTCGGATCACAATTTTTGGGATCACAATTTTTGGGATCACAGTTCTTTGGATCACAATTCCTGGGATCACAGGTATTGTCCTTGTTGATCTCGGTTTTAGCTTTCTTCCTGGCTTTCTTTTTTCCGCCATTGTCAATTGATGCCACCGCAGTTAAAGACAATAGACTAACTGCCAGCATTGCTACCAGTATTTTTTTCATCTTATGATTTTTTAATTAATGAAATAATTTAGTTATGGGTATCATTAAATTATTTCCGGCGGGTGCCAGCACTCGTTTAGCTGTTTTACGATGCGATTATCATTAATTAGGTCCTTCTTTTCTTTTGAGATATTAAGCGGAGCTATTGACAGGATAGTGGTAGTGAGCATATAAAAGTTCCCGGTAGGACAGGACATTAAAGGATTGCATCGATTGCCTTCACAATCATTTTCATCTTCCTGCTCAACCGGATTGCTGCACGAAGTCATACATCCTGCAGGTTCAGAATCTTCCGTTTTACCGCACCCCGAATAGCTCGAATTGATATTGAAATTAGCAGAAACCGGTTCCATCAGTAAGATACTCCAGATCGCAATTAGTATGCAGGCTCGTACTTTCATTTCGTGTACAATATAAAGCTTTGCTTCCGTAACAGTCCATCCTTTTATAAGATTTTCAGCCCGTTCATATTTTTAAATGCTTTTTCTGTGGAATCCTACGAGCAGATCATGAAATAAAACCAAAGATATTTACGGTTTTGGTAGATATTATTGTCTTTACCTTTGCTTCCCGAACCATGACAACATAAATATCCTGCTATGAAAAAGACCCTTCGGAAGACGCTGAAAATTACGGGGATCATACTGCTGGTTTTGATAGCTGCGGTATTTCTTATTCCAATTATTTTTAAGAAACAGATCACAGAGCTTGTAAAAAAGGAGATCAACAAAAGCCTGGTCGCTAAAGTTGATTTTAAAGATGTAAGTCTCTCCCTGTTCCGCCATTTTCCAAAGGTCTCTATTTCCCTCGATGAACTTTCTGTTGTAAATACAAGCGGATTTGCAAAGGATACACTGATCTCTGCAAAATCATTCGAGGCTTCCGTCAATTTAATGAGTGCTATAAAAGGAAAAGATATTAAAGTATATGGAGTATTCTTAGAATCGCCCCGCATTTATGCATTGATGAATAAAGATGGAAAAGCTAACTGGGACATTGTTCGTGCGGATAGCGACACAACTGGTTCTCCAGATACTTCGCCTTCAGAATTTAAAATGAATCTTCAAAAATACGAGATCAAGAATGGTTATCTGTATTACAAAGATGAAATGGCAGACATGACCACGGAGATATCAAATTTAAATCATGAAGGCAGTGGTGATTTTACGGCCGATGTATTTACGCTGAAAACAAAGACTAGTGCCGATCATGCAGGCTTTATTTATGCATCTATTCCTTATCTGAATAATGCAAAAGCAAAGATCGACGCGGATATTCAGATTGATAACACCAATAGCAAGTACAGTTTCAAAGCAGGCGAGATCAAACTGAATGATCTTGGCCTTGATGCGGAAGGCATTTTTCAGATGGTGAATGACAGCACTTATAATATGGACATTAAATTCAATACCCCCTCTAATGAATTTAAAGAAATACTTTCGCTAATACCGGGCATTTATAAAAAAGACTTTGAAAAAATTAAAACGGGCGGCCAGGCGGCTTTCAATGGTTTTGTAAAAGGAACTTATAGCCCCCAACAAATGCCTGCTTATGATGTGAATCTTGGTATAACAAATGGTTTTTTCCAATATCCTGATCTGCCTAAGCCGGTAAAGAATATTCAATTAACGATCCATGCCAGTAATCCTGATGGCAAACCAGATAATGCTGTTATTGATATTTCAAAAGGACATATAGAGATGGATAATGAACCTTTTGATTTTAAATTATTGTTTAAGAACCCCGAAACCGTAAAATTCATCGATGCTGTTGCAAAAGGAAAATTGAATCTCGCCAATGTTGGCAAATTCGCAAAACTGCCCGGTGATACTAAACTCGCTGGTTTGGTTTGGGCCGATGTTTTTGCAAAAGGAAATATGGAAGCATTGCAAAACCAGCAGGGAAATTTTTCAGCAGGAGGATTTCTTGATATTAACAATCTGTTCTATTCGTCAAAAGATCTTCCCCAGCCAATACAAAACGGGAGCATGAAAGTTAATATTGACAACAGCGGAGGGATTGCTGATAACACCAACATTAATATTTCTGATGCGCATATTGAAATAGGAAAGGATCCGGTTGATTTTTCTCTCAAAATTCAACATCCAATGTCATCGGTTGATTTTTCAGGAACGGCTAAAGGACGGTTCACACTTGATAACATAAAACAATTCGTTACGCTTGAACCGGGAACCGCCATTACTGGCTTATTAAATGCCGATCTCGGTTTTAATGGGAATAAAGCTGCAATCGATCGGTCTGAATATGACAAGATAGCCATCAATGGCACTGCTACACTCAATAATTTGAAATATGTTTCTAAAGACTATCCGACAGGTATCACCATATCTAATACTGAGCTTGGATTCGATCAAAGAACGGTAACGATAAAAAACCTTAATGGAAATTATCTGAATACGAATTTTTCAGGCAACGGCGTGCTGAACAACCTGGTTGGTTTTGCTATGCAGGACCAGCTATTGACAGGTACAATAAATATAGCTGCCGATAAAATGAACCTGAATGACTGGATGGGAACAGATACAACAACGGCGACAACAACAACTGCCACTACCGCATCTTCTTCAGAGCCATTTATTGTTCCTTCGAATATTAATTTAACAGTAAATGCAAAAGCCGATAACGTGAAGTATGACAAAGTTGATTATAAGAATATCAATGGAACTTTATTGCTGGCTGATGAAACTGTAAGACTTCAAAACGTAAGAACTGATGCGCTGGACGGTACTATGACATTAAACGGTTCTTATTCCACGAAGACAAACAAAAAAGACCCCACAATTAATATTAACTATGATGTGAAGGATCTAAGTGTTCAAAAAGCATTTTATGCATTCAACACCATACAGAAACTAATGCCCATTGGCCAGTTCCTTGATGGTAAGCTGCATTCCCAGCTTTCAATGACAGGCAACCTGGATGGCAACATGATGCCGGACCTGAGCACACTGACCGGCAAAGGCAATCTTTTATTGGTGGAGGGGTTGCTTAAAAAATTTGCTCCGTTGGAGAAATTGGCCAACGCCTTGCAGATCGATCATTTGAAATCAATAACATTACGGGATGTAAAACAATATATCGAGTTTGCCAATGGCAAGGTATTGGTAAAACCTTTTAACCTGAAAGTGCAGGATATCGATATGCAGATCGGTGGTTTGCACGGTCTTGATCAGACGATTGACTATATCATTGAAATGAAAGTTCCGCGAAAATATTTGGGCAATGAAGGTAACAATCTTGTAAATGGACTTGTTTCGCAGGCAACCAGCAAAGGCATTCCTGTAAAGCTTAGTGAAATGGTCGATCTCAGCGTGAAGGTTGGAGGCAGTATGACGAATCCTTCTTTAAAGATCGATCTGCAAAAAGTAGTTGGTGATGCATCCGATCAATTGAAAGAACAGGCAAAAGATTTTGCCCAACAAAAGATCGACAGCGCTAAGGCAAGAGCGAAAGATTCATTGAATGTGGCAAAGGGAAAGGTTAAGGATGAGGTTAAGGAGAAGTTATTTGAACAGGTTTTTGGAAAGGATACAACGAAAACAAATAACCCGGCAGATAGTTCCGCTAAGAAAAAAGATCCTGCACTTAACAAGCTAAAAAATCTCTTTACCAAACCTAAAAAACCCGCGACCGATACGGTAAAAAAGAACTAGCGAAGTATCATACCCCCGTCAGCTTTCGTTGTCTTTAGCATTCAATTTGCTTATGTGGTTTATAAAACATATTGTATGCTACTGCAAATTGACTGGCAAGTATTGCTTTTTGGAGAAGAAGGGTGGAGTTTTTTGCCCGAAGTGCTTTTTCGCAGCGCCATCATGTTCATGATCTCTTTGATTGCAATGCGCGCCATTGGGAGAAGAGGCACCAAGCAAGGTGTATTTGAGTTAGTGCTTATTATTACCCTGGGTTCCGCCGCAGGTGATCCCACACTTTACAAGGATGCAGGTCTTCTCCCGGCATTA
>DASVAM010000361.1:0-6172 GCA_036376375.1 Chitinophagaceae bacterium | reverse complement strand
GGAGACAAGAACAAACTTTTCGCATCCTGTCATTTTACACAACCTGGCAAGCTTAACAGGGATATCAAAATCAATTTTTCGATACGCTTCTTTATCACCTTTTACTTTTTTCATTGTTGACCCGATAGAACAAAACAATACATTGCTATTGCTTAAGGCTACAAGCAAGGAATCACTGTCATTAAAATCAACAATCTTCTTTTCAAGTTTTGGATCAGTGATGTCAATTGGTCTTCGAATAAGAATTCTTACTGTATCAAAATAGGGATCATTCAGCAATTCTTTTAGCAAATAACTGCCGATCAAACCTGTAGCGCCAACAAGTGTAGCTGTCATAAAATTTTGAGTTCATTAAGCCCCTTTAGGGGGTTTGGGGGTATTCATATACAACATATCCCCATGGTTCTATCTTCCATTCTTTATCAGTTAAGGGTTCGCTTGTTCCCATAAATATGTTGTGTGGGTTTCCATGCAGGCCTTTATCAGTTACTTTAATTGTTTGCTCCTTTTTTGAAAGATTCAGAATAACAAAAATCTTTTTATCATCCTTTTCTCTGATATAGGCATACAGTGCTTTAGGATCTCCAACATTTATTTTCCTGAATGATGCGTCGGGGGTAAGTGCCTGGTTGTTTTTTCTTAAGGTCAGCAACGTTTTGTAAAAGCCGGCTCGTGAAAGCTTATTAAAATTGACACTATCTTTTTCAAAAAAAGAAAGAGGCCTCAACACCGGTTCTTCTTGTCCACTATAAATAAGCGGTACCCCCCGATAAATTGTGTGCGACAGCACCGCAAACGGCGCATGAACCGGGCCCGGCATAGTTTCGTAGTCTGCTTTATTCCAACTGTTTTCGTCATGATTGCTTGTAAAATACATTTGCATAGCATGTTTAGGATAGGTGCTGTCAAGCTTCATCAGTACCGAATCAATGGATAAAGCATTCCTCCTGCCGGTTGCGACTGCCTTAGTGGTATGAAACAGCTGCCAGCCATAATCCATGTGAAATCCAGCGTCAAAAATCCAGCTGCCTTGTCCTTCGGCCAGCATAAATACTTTTTTAACTTTATTTAGCTCGCTGATCGTATGTTTCCAGAATGCAGCCTGATAATCTTCCGTATGATCGCAGCGAAAACCATCAATATCTGTTTCAGCAACCCAGAATTTCATGGATGACGTCATGCTGTCCTGCATTTCTTTATTGTTAAAATCGAGAACCCTGATATCTGTCCAGTCAAATTTCCAGGTAGGCTTTCCCGTGCTATCCTTTATGTAAAAATGTGAATGTGTCTTTAACCAGGGATGATCAGCTCCGGTGTGATTGGGAACCCAATCTATAATAATTTTGAATCCCTTTTCATGGGCAGCATTCACCAGGTTTTTCCAATCCTGCAGCGTGCCAAATTCAGGATTCACTTCCCTGTAATTCGCCACTGCATAATAGCTTCCCAGTGTACCTTTTCTTTCCGTTTTGCTGATCGGGTGAACAGGCATGAACCAAAGAGTTTGCACACCCATTTCTTTTAGCCTGTCAAGGTGTTTTGCAAATGCATTGAACGTGCCTTCCGGTGTATATTGACGAACATTCACTTCATAAATATTCCCTTGCATGATCCAGGACGGATGCGCTGCGTGGTTTAGATCGGAAGCGACACCTGAATCTTTATCTTTTACTTTACAAGACAGGATCATCAGTGGCAGCAAAAAGAGAAACAATGATTTTTTCATGATCGGTATTTTAAGATATTGACTGGCAAGTTTGCGGAAAATTAGTTCTTTCAATGGTAATGAAAAAATGCTGAAGTTTGCAGTATGCAAATCCACGAAGCTTTTTCTTTATTGCCCTATAATACTTTCCGTATCGATGCCAGAGCCCGTTATTTCTCATCATTTTCAAATGTTGACGAGCTTACAGAACTGGTCGATCAATATTCACAATTAAATAAATTCATTCTTGGCGGTGGCAGTAATGTCTTATTCACAAAAGACTATGATGGCCTGGTTTTAAAAAATGAGATTAAAGGAATAGACATCCAGCATGAAGATGCAGAATATGTATATGTGAAAGTCGGCGCAGGAGAAAACTGGCATCAATTTGTTTTGTATTGCATTCATCACAACTGGGCGGGCGTCGAAAATCTTTCATTGATACCGGGAAATGTTGGTGCGGCGCCCATACAAAATATCGGAGCTTACGGTGTGGAACTTGATTATGTTTTCTGGAATCTGGAAGCGTACCATTTTTCGGACCGGAGAATTCACACGTTTACAGTTTCTGATTGTGAGTTTGGCTACCGTGACAGCGTTTTTAAAAACAAATTTAAAGATCAGTTTGCCATTCTGTCCGTGACATTCAGGTTAAAGAAGAAACCCGTCTACCATGTCAGTTATGGAGCTATTAATGAAGAATTGGAAAGGATGGGAGTCAGGGAGCTGAGTATAAAAGCAATTTCGCAAGCAGTTATCAATATCCGGAATGCGAAGTTGCCGGATCCCGAAAAAATTCCAAACTCGGGAAGTTTTTTTAAAAACCCTGAAGTATCTAATGATAAGTATGAAGAGTTGAGATCAAAATTTCCGGCCATTATCGCTTATCCACTAACCAGGCTGACCGTAAAGCTTGCAGCAGGCTGGATGATCGAACAATGTGGGTGGAAGGGTTATCGCAAGGGCGATGCGGGTTGCCATGCAGGGCAGGCTCTTGTCCTGGTTAATTATGGCAATGCAAAAGGAAAAGAGATCTATGATCTTGGCGAAGCGATCTTGCAAAGTGTAAATGAAAAGTTTGGGGTAATGCTGGAGAGGGAGGTCAACATCCTTTAAATTATTTCAATAATTTTTGGTCCGTGTCGTACCCGCTCATGGATAAAAAATCATTTTTTTGTTGGAGTGAGTTTATACCTGGCTCCGCTAAGTAAAATCTTCGCCGTCATCTTCTTCATCACTCGTTTTAATTCCTCCAAGATTCAGCATTGACCCCATCAGGTCCTTAAACTCGATCTTGCCTTCAATTATTTTTTTGCTGATCATTGAATAAGAGGATAGCCCATGTAAAACAAATTCCATCAATAAAGCGGTTTCCTTTTCATTTGCTCCCTTGTAGAATTTCCTGACCATTGAGTGAAGTCCGTCGACTTTATATAATTGCACCAGCTTATCATCATCTTTTGTATTAAAGAAAAGATTTACCTGGTTGCCCTTATCAAACCAATTAATGATAGAACGATAGGGATTTTCGTCCCTTGACGGTTCCTCGACATTTTTTGGACGAATTCTTTTTTTCAGTACCTCCGGGTTCGGAAAATAATTTGCAAACTGCGAACGAATTGCTTTATCGAGCAAATTCATTGCTACCTGGTAAGGTCCTTCCTGTTCGCCTTCATATACTAATTCTATTTTCCCGGTGATAGAAGGAATGATACCGGCAAGATCGCTCAACCAGACCTGGGTATCTTTTTCATTGTTTACAATAGCCCGGCGTTCTGCAGCGCTAACAGCATTTTCAAAAGCAGAAATAGTGAGTCTTGCACTCACGCCGCTTTTCTTATCAACAAATTCACTGGCCCTTGCTTCAAAAGCCACCTGCTCTATCAATCGTTTCACAAGGTCACTGATCTTTATTCTTGCCTTTTGTTCTTCAGCAATTACCGCTTCCTGTTCAGTTATCTCAAGTGCGGTCTCCAAGGTTTTCGGATAATGCGTTAGTATCTGGCTTTCGATGCGGTCTTTTAAAGGAGTAACGATTGAACCACGATTGGTGTAGTCTTCCGGATTGGCAGTGAAAACAAACAATATATCAAGGGGCAGCCGCAATTTAAAGCCGCGGATCTGTATATCACCTTCTTCTAAAATATTGAACAGCGCAACCTGGATACGAGCCTGCAGATCCGGTAATTCATTGATGACAAAAATGCCGCGGTTACTTTTCGGAATGATACCATAATGGATCACCCGTTCGTCAGCAAAACTTAGTTTAAGGTTGGCGGCTTTGATCGGATCAATATCACCAATCAGGTCGGCAACACTTACGTCCGGCGTCGCCAGCTTTTCACCGTAGCGATCGCTGCGATGTATCCAATGAATAGGCGTTTCATCTGCATGGGCCGCTATCTGATCAATGGCATATTTTGAAATAGGTTTTAATGGATCATCATTTAATTCACTGCCGGCAATACAAGGAATATATTCGTCCAGCAATTCCGTCATTTGTCTTGCCATCCGGGTCTTGGCCTGGCCACGTAACCCGAGAAAGAGGATATTGTGTTTACTCAGCAAAGCTCTTTCCACGTCCGGTACCACACTATCATCATAACCAAGAATACCGGGAAAAGTATTTTCCTTTCGTTTCAGTTTTAGAATAAGATTTTCCCGCAGTTCTTCCTTGATGCTTCGGGGCCGGTAGCCACTTTTCTTTAATTCTCCAAGGGTTTTTATGTTTTGAATGTTCATAGTGATGTTATCGGCTTTTGTAATTCTATTTAATTTTCGTTGCGCCTGCCCCGACGAGGAGCGAAGCGATGGAACCCGGGGTTGCACTCGTGTCCTGCAATAATTCTATTCATCAATTTTTAGAAATTCTTTTTCTTTCTTATCAATATCAACCATTGTGTAACTGCTTATCTGATTTATGGTCATTGCATCCAGCATGTCAACAGTGGCTTTATAAGTTGCTTGCTTGCCGGGTTTAATTACAATTACAAAAGTGTCTTTGGGAAACATTTTCCGACCGTCATTTATCGTATCATTAGTTTTGTCAATTGAAATAGTTTTTCCCCCTCTTATAAATTCTCCATAATATCCAAAGACTTTGTCGTTTTTAAGAAGAATAAAAGTTAGTTTGGACTTTACACCGGCAAATTCGTCCACTTTTCTATCATCGTTGGGTATATATAATTCCATAGGTGTCGGTGAAGACTGTGTTGTCGTGAACATAAAAAAGCCCAGCGCCGTAGAAGCAAGTGCAGCAACAATCAATATTAATAGCAATCCTTTTTTCATAATTATTGATCCTGATTGACGATGAAATTATAATGCTGCTAATTTGCCTGTAACAATTTCCTGCTCTTTTAAATCAACTCCGTCCTAAAGGTCGGAGCAATTCATTAATTCCTGTTCAAATCTAAGTGCCCCTTTTGGGGGACAGGGGGCTTAATATACAGTTTTTCTTTTCCCGCTTTCAAAATCTTTAAATATAAAGGCTCCCAGTTTATCAAGTGATGCAAAAAAGGCCTTGCCATTATTTGTCTCTGTAAATTCATTTACGAATCTCTGCAAATAAGGGTCCGTTGCGATCATAAACGTTGTGATCGGGATCTTTAGTTTTTTACACTGGGCAGCTAAATTCAAACAACGGCTGGTTATCTTTCTGTCCAGTCCAAAACTATTCTTATAATAACGCTTTCCAATTTTTAAACAAGTAGGTTTGCCATCCGTGATCATAAATATTTGCTTGTTTGGGTTCTTTCTTCTTCGTAAAATATCCATGGCCAATTCAAGCCCGGCAACCGTGTTTGTATGATAGGGACCAACCTGTAAGTAGGGGAGATCTTTTATTTCAACAGGCCATGCATCATTTCCAAATACAACAATATCCAATGTGTCTTTGGGATATCTTGTTGTGATCAGTTCACTCAGAGCCATCGCCACTTTTTTTGCAGGAGTTATCCGGTCTTCCCCATACAGGATCATAGAATGTGAAATATCGATCATCAGCACGGTGGATGTCTGGGCTTTAAAGTCAGTTTCACGGATACTAAGATCATCCTCCTGCATACTGAAACTGTCGATACCATGATTGATCTGTGCGTTGCGAATGCTTTCCGTAAAATCGATCTGCTCCAGCATATCGCCAAAACGGAACGGTCTTGATTCGGGATTTAATTCATCCCCTTGTCCGGGCTTGAAGCTGTGATGGTCGCCTTGTTTTGTTTTTTTCAGTTTCCCGAAAATTTCTTCGAGACTTCTTTTACGAATGCCTTGTTCCGTTTTAGGTGTGATCTTTATTTCGCCGAGCTGATTATCATCGGTTATGTATCCTTTGTCTTTAAGATCTTCGATAAAATCGCCCATACCATATTCATCATCTGTCAATTCAAATTTTTTGTCAAGTTCGTTCATCCAGCTTAATGCTTCGGAAAGTTCGCCGTTCGTATAGGTGAGTAACTGCATGAACAT
>DASVAM010000356.1:0-2084 GCA_036376375.1 Chitinophagaceae bacterium | reverse complement strand
TAACGACAGACCTGTTCAAAACTTGCTTCCTTTATAAAATCCTTACTGAACCCAAACTTATATTTATCAAAGGCCAGCACCGTTACATTAAAGGATCGTAATAATTGAGCAAATGCGCTTCCGGTATTTCCATAGCCGATGATGCCAATTGTTTTGCCATGAAGTTCGGAGCCCCTGTTCTCATCACGCAGCCATTTACCTTCTTTTAATTCTTTTTGCACCGCATGAATGTTATTCATCAGTGATAATAACATCCCCAATGCATGCTCAGCTACAGCATTCCGGTTTCCCTCAGGACTACTAAGGCATATGATCCCTTTCGTTTCTGCATATTTAACGTCTATTAATTCCATCCCGCTACCAAGACGTCCGATCCATTTCAGCTCCCTTCCTTTATCAATTAGATTCGCATCCACCTTTATTCGTGTAGTTATCACAAGCCCTTCTACCCCTTCCATTTCATTCAATAATTCATTATACGTAATGGCCGGTGCATACGTTACCTCAAACCCTTTTTTTCTTAATGTTTCGGTCATTAATTCATGTGCCTTTGCTGTAATAATAACTTTGCTCATCTTTCTTATTTCATTTTAAAACTAAGCTCACCAAATTCTTTTACAGATAATTGTTCCGCTCTTTTATTGAATAATTCATCTTTCAGTATGGCAGGGTCAAATAAATGTTTTACTGCGTTACGCAAAGTCTTGCGCCGTTGGTTAAAGGCTGCTTTTACCAATCGAAAAAATGATGCTTCGTCTTTCATTTCAACTTTATTATTCAACGGCAATAACCTGATAACGGCGCTTTTCACTTTAGGGGGTGGAGTAAAGGATCCTTCACTTACTTCAAAAAGATATTCAACTTTAAAAAAAGCCTGTACCAGCACACTGGTAACACCATACGTTTTACTTCCTTCTTTTGCTGCCACTCTTTGTGCTACTTCTTTTTGAAACATTCCTACAAGATTCTCCACGTCATCCTTCCATTCCAGTATCTTAAACAATATCTGGGATGAGATGTTATAAGGGAAATTCCCTGTTACTGAAAACCTTCCGGCAAAAGGCTTTTCCATCTCCAGAAAATTTTGGTGTACCAATTTCCCTTTCAGATCACGGTAGGTGGAAAGCAAATAATCCACTTTTTCCGTATCCAGCTCCACGGCTTTAAAGTCGATACCGGGAATTTCCAGAAGGTATTTTGTCAAAGCACCTCCACCCGGCCCTACTTCCAGCAATTTTTGATGAGGATATTGCTGTATAGCCACCACAATTTTTTTGCAAATGTTCTCATCTTTTAAAAAATGCTGCCCCAGTGATTTTTTAAGCCTATACATTGTTGCAAATGTACTGGCCGTTTTTCTAAAACTATTTAAATTAAAAAACCTCCCTGGAGAAGGGAGGTTTTAAAAAACAATTATGAAAACCTGCTATTCCAAAACAACAAAACGAGTTGTAAGCGTTTCCTGGTTTATTTTCAATAATGCATTATATACGCCAGGCTGCCAATTTTTATTGATCTCGACAGCATAGACATTTGTTCCTTTTTTAAGCATTTCATTCAGCACTGAAACCTGGCGTCCCTGCATATCAAGAAACACAATTTTTGCCTGTACATCAGTTGTTGAAGTTATCGTCATTTGAAATTTATCGCGAACAGGATTTGGCGCAATGGTGATCCCCGCTTTTACTGGCGGTTTTACATTGAATCGTAAAATATGGCTATACGAGTAAGAGCCATCATAACTGATCATGCGCATTCTAAACTCTATTTGAGAAGATGTTCCTAATGGAATGAAGTAATCAAAATTATAGGAAGCCTGGTCTTTTAAATTGTTATTGGCCTGGATTGTGCCCACGTCAATAAATCCTGCACCATCTATGTTTGCTTCAATTACAAAGGATCTGGCAAAAGAATTATTCTGCACTGTCCATTGCAATTCGGCTTTTCGCTGATTCGCATCATACGTTCCGGAAAACGAACTTAATCTTGCCGGCAATATAAAACATGTAGTATCTCTTAACAGGGTAACAGTATCTGTAGCATAAGCGGCACAGCCCGCCATCAATTGCTGTGTTACTATATAT
>DASVAM010000348.1:0-2188 GCA_036376375.1 Chitinophagaceae bacterium | reverse complement strand
TTGTTCCGGTGAAAAGAAGGATCTCGTGGTGGATGTTTGTTGTTTTCATAACTTTTATTTTTTCATAATGCCAAGCTACTACCACGAACAGGCCATTTATAATTGAATTTTGCATTAACGTTTCCCTGATTTGCAGAATTTGCAACCAATTTTTCAGGCTTTGGGCGGGAATTAATTTTATACCCCAAAAGGGGTAGAGAATACGGAACAGTTGTAGAATTTGCAACTACTCTTGTAGAATTTGCAACTGCAGTTGTAGAATTTGTGACGAAAAGTGCCGATTACACGTTTTTTAAAGGGAAAAATGTTAACTTAAAACCTGAACCGTATCATTTTGCAAGCTTAGAAGCACAAACCGCCAACCAACAATGCCCGATTATCAATCACAGGAATTCCTTTTCCAGAGAATTAAGGAACTTTTGCCACCGCACGCCTCATTGGTTGATATGGTTGCACAAACATTACATGTAAGCAGCGATAGTGCCTACCGTCGCATTCGCGGCGAAACACCTCTTGTACTGGACGAGGCCAGGGTGCTTTGCCAGCATTTTAAGATCTCACTGGACCAGTTGCTGAATGTGAAGCAAGGATCCACACTTTTCCAGAATGTAAGGATAGATCTGAAGAATTACAGCTATGAAAAATATTTAACCGGGCTTACGGCACAGGTAAACCACGTCAGCAGCTTTATACATAAAGAAGTAATTTACCTCACAAAGGATACACCCATCTTTCATAACTTCTATTATCAGCCCCTGATTGCTTTCAGGTATTTTTTCTGGATGAAAACTATTATGCATCATCCGGATTTCCTGGACAGAGAATTTGAATTGAATTGTGTGTCTCCTGAAATTGAAAAGATGAGCAGGGAACTGACAATGGCCTATAACAGGATCCCCTCATCTGAAATTTGGAATACCGAGTCCATCAATGCGGCTATACTGCAAATAGAATTTTATAAAGATTCCGGATATTTTAGTTCAGCAGCCGATATCAGGACCGTTTATGATTCACTGGAGGCCACCTTTGTTCACCTGAAACATATGGCAGAAAGCGGCGTCAAGTTTATGCCGGAAGAAAACCCTGAATCCAAGAAAAACAATTTCAACTTTTTTTATAACCGGGTCATTCTGGGAGATAATACCATTATGGTGGTAACAGATCGGATGAAAACGGCTTTTATTAACTATGATGTTCTAAATTATATGACCACGCAAGATGATGCTTTTACGAACGACATGTATAGTGATATGAAAAACATGATGAAGAAATCAACGCTGATAAGCCAGACCGGGGAAAAACAGCGTAACATTTTTTTCGGTATTCTGCTAAACAAAATAAGGGATAGAAGAAAGAATTTATGAGTATTAAAAAAGTATGAAAAATGACAAACGCAGCAGCTACAGACATCAATCAAATTCAGCTTCAACTTTTCCAGATCATTAAGAACAAGTTACCCGCTGAAACCTCCATTGCTGATGAGGTGGGGAAACTTCTGAATATCAGCAGCGATAGTGCCTATCGCAGGATGCGCGGTGAAAAGCAAATTACTTTTGAAGAAGTATATATCCTGGCAAATCATTTTAAAATTTCATTGGATCAGTTAATGAGCATTAACACCGGTGGCATGCTGTTCCAGGGTAATTTTGTTAATGAAAAGAACTATGGTTTTGAACAATACCTGACGGGGATGTTGCATACCATGGCCTATTTCAATAGCTTCAAGAGTAAGGAGCTTTATTATTCTTGTAAAGACATGCCTATCTTTCATCATTTTATAGTAAAGGAGATCGCCGCTTTCAAATGGTTCTTTTGGCTAAAAACATATCTCCAGTTCCCTTCATTTGCAAAGAAGAAATTCAAGTTTTCTGATTACCCGGAAGAGCTGTTCAGGTTAGATCAGCAGGTATTAGGAATGTACAACCAGCTATCGAGCCGTGAAATATGGAATATTGAAAGCATGAGTATTTTCTTCCGGCAAATAGAGTTTTACAGGGAGGGAGATGTGTTTGAATCTGACGAGGATGCTTTAAAAATATATGAAGCATTGGAGAAAATATGGAATCACCTCGAAAAACAGGCAGCATTAGGATATAAATTCAGAATTGACGACCCGGAACAAAAACCCCTGGGGGAATACAAAATGTATTTCAATGAGGTTTTATTGGGCGACAATTCAATTTTGGCC
>DASVAM010000342.1:0-17827 GCA_036376375.1 Chitinophagaceae bacterium | reverse complement strand
AAAAGGCAATACCAATTCGTGGCCGATAGATATACTCACCAGAGGTGACCTGTATGTGGCGGATGCATTTGGAAAAATAAGCGGCGGGCCCATCATGGGCGCTACCTTAGCCAATTCCATTTATAGCAAATCAGGCAATGGCGTTGTCTTTGATGGTGCAGCAAGAGATTTACAGGAAATAAAAAACATCAAAGGGTTCAACGCTTTTGTAAGAGATTTTCATCCGTCGTTTACCGAAGAGATGGTTTTGATGGGCCTTAATACCCCCATTCGTATCGGCAATGTTATGGTGCTTCCCGGTGACCTTGTGATTGCAACAAGCGAAGGCGTTCTTTTTGTGCCGGCCCATATGGCGGAACAGGTAGTTAGTACGGCAGAGTTTGTGATACGCAAAGATCAGTTTGGTTTTGAAATGGTGCGTACCGGTAAATACAGCACCGGCGAAATTGACAGCCAATGGAACGATGAATTAAAAACTGAATTTTTAAAATGGCTGGACAAACATCCTGAATTGGGTAAAATGACCCGTGCTGAATTAGATAAAGTGATGAGCAAAAGAACTTGGTGAAAAAATATTTTTTATGAAAATGAACAACTTTCACGCCAGCGTTTTAGAAGCTACGTTTTGTGTATCAGCACTTATTGGTTTTATTTTCTCCAATACAAATGCACAAAAAACTGAATCAACATTAGATCTGACAAAGCCCGGTGCAAATGTGAGCCTGATGCTGTATGAATTGATGACGGAAGAGATCAATCATTCTTATGATAGCGGCCTGTATGCTGAACTGATACGCAACCGCATAATTAAAAATAATACAACCAGGCCCGAAGGATGGAGTCTTGTGCAGTACGACACTGCTAATTCGAAAGCAAGTATGAAAATTTTAACGTTGAAAAAGCAGACAGCAGGGTAGGTATTGCAAACGAAGGTTATTGGGGAATACCTGTAAAACCTTAATGATATGAAAAATGCCTCATTACTAAACGAAACTGAACTGCTCCTACGGTTACAGTGCAACGATGAACAGGCATTGGCTTTGCTTATGCATTTTTATTATAGCGATCTTTATAATTATGCGAGAAAATTTACACGTGATGACATCTTGATTAAGGATTGCATACAAGAAATGTTTATAAGCTTATGGCAAAGACGGGAAACAGCTACAAATATTTTATCACCGAGGTATTATTTTTTAAGGGCTATAAAAAATAAGATGCTTAAGTCCTTATATAAAAACAGGAACATCGATTTTATTTTGCCACCAGATGCCACAGATTCATATTATGAATTCTCATTAGAGCAGATAATAATAGAAAAACAAATTAGCGAGGAAAAAACACAAAAACTAAAAAAGATATTACTTAAGCTGTCAAGAAAACAAAAGGAAATTGTGTATCTAAAATATTACCAGGATCTTGATCATGCACAGATTGCTGAATTAATGAACCTGAGCAGGCAATCCGTATATAATTTGCTTCACGAGGCAATACACAGGTTGAGAAATCTACTGAAGACAGATTTTATAACTCGGTAACACCGCCCGATCTCATCTTTTAATCAACAGTTTAATTTTTTTTTGAAAATAATTGGCAAAACTTAAGTAGAATTTGCCGGAAAAAAGAACTTATAATATAACAACATATGAAAGATTTCCGATTATTTGATATTTATGATTTTTTGATGGACGAGGATTTTATTCGTTGGGTCAGGTTTCATAAAAATGAAGACAACGACTTTTGGAATAAGTGGCTGGAGCAATATCCCGAAAAGCATATTGTAATTGCAGAGGCTAAAAGCATTTTGGAAATCTTTGAAAAACAGGAAAACCCGGTGGCTGAATCAGAAAAACAAGCTGAAATAAATAAGTTGATTTTTACGATTGTGGGTCATAAGCCTCAGCAATTACCCGGTGCAAAGGTGAAGCATATATCATTTTTTAAAAAGAAATGGTATGTGGCTGCTTCATTGTTTATTGTAATTGTGTCCAGCGCAATTTATTTTTCATTAAATGGTAGCACCGGCTCAGGTCAATACCATTATACTGCCGTAACACCTTCCAAGCGGTTGATAGAAAATGTGAATACTTCCGAAAAAGCCGTGACGTTAAGATTACCGGACGGAAGTGAAGTAAAATTATCTCCCAATAGCCGGATAGCTTATGCAAATGACTTTGACAGTACACCTACACGGGACATTTATCTGCTCGGTGAAGGTGTTTTTACCGTAACCAAAAACCCTTCCTCTCCATTTCGTGTTTTTGCAAACGAAATCGTAACCAAAGTTTTGGGAACAAGCTTTGTGGTGCGTTCTTTTGAAAAAGACAGTACAATAAAAGTTACTGTAAAAACTGGAAAAGTTAGTGTCTATTCCCAGTCTGAAATTAAAGAAACGGCCATGCCCAATCGTTTGGGCGGTATTATTTTGACGCCTAACCAGGAATTGGTGTATCAAAAAGAAAAACAAAAATTTCAAAAGACTTTGCTGGATAATCCGTTGATGATAGTTCCTGAGGCGGCAGATAAAAGTTTATTGTATGAGGATACTCCTTTAGAACATGTATTTAATCAACTCAGTAAAAATTTTGGAGTAAATATTGTTTTTGACAGTGACCTATTGAAGAAGTGTACAATTACGGCAGATCTCAGAACCGTTCCTTTTTATGAAAAGCTTGATTTCATTTGTAAAGCCATTGGAGCTAGTTACGAAGAAATGGATGGACAGGTTGTTATTCAGTCTTATGGATGTCAATAGACGATTTAAATACTGTCAATGTAAACATTACTCTCGATGTAAGTCTGATTTTAACAATAGGCACTCATTTATTTAAACCAAACATTGCTATATGAAAAATTGTAACATTGCGATTTTTGGGGTTCCTTATTTAACAAGAATACAATTTCTCAAGTTTCTTCTTTTCGTTTCGCTTTTGGGGTTGCTGAGTTCTGCCCCCGTACGGGCAGAAGGAATCCTTGATAAAAAAATAACCATTGTCGCCCAACAGAAAGAAGTAAGAAGTATTCTCAAGGAGATCAGTAAACTTGTAGAAGTAAAATTTGTATATAGTTCACAAAAAATTCCTGCACATAAGAAAGTTTCTTTTCAGGCATTCGATCAAAAGGTAAAGGATATTCTGGATCAGTTGTTAGGTCCCCTGGATGTTTTCTATTATGTGTCGGGCAATCAGGTAGTGTTAATGCAGAGAGGAGAAGAGGATGATCTTCTGCTAAAGCTAAAAACGATTGCTGATGACAAACAATCTGTCACCAAGGACCTTTTTTATAAGGCTATTACTGGAAAAATAACGAATGCGGATGGTGAACCACTGCAGGGTGTTTCAGTTTCAGTAAAAGGTACTTCAAGAGGTACTGTCACAAATGAAGAAGGAGTTTTCACCATTGATGCTGAAGAAGGTGAAACGTTGGAGTTTTCAATACTCGGTTATATTACTGCAACAGTCAGGGTTGGACAAGTTAATAATGTTGCTATTCAGCTTCAGCAAGCTGAAGCTTCAACTATTGAGGAAGTTGTGGTAACCGCTTTAGGAATAAAAAAGGAATCAAGAAAGCTGACTTATGCGGCCTCTACCGTAAAAGTTGGTGAGATCACCCAGAACCGAACTACCAACCTGATGAAATCTTTGGAGGGTAAAGTAGCCGGTTTGGAGATCGCTCCACCCACCGCGGGTGCAGGCGCAAGTAACCGGATTCGTTTACGTGGGCAGTCGGGCTTTGCCGGCCAGGTCAACTCTCCGCTAATTGTAATCAACGGCTTACCGATGGACCAGGATGCACGCAGCGCCGAAGGTGCGCCCGGTATAGACCAGGGTGACAACCTGCAACAGATCAACCAGGATGATATTGAGTCAATGACCGTGCTGAAGGGTTCAACCGCCGCCGCGCTTTACGGTTCAAGAGCTTCAAATGGTGCCATTATTATCACCACCAAAAGCGGCGCCAAAAATTCCAAATTCGGGGTTGAATTTATTTCCAACTTTGCAGCTGATGAAATCATAGATTTTTCCAATTACCAAACCATATACGGTACCGGTATTAATGGTGTCCGTCCTACGACACAGGCTAATGCGATATCAGCCGGAAACATGTCATGGGGCGCAAAACATGACGGCGTTCCTACGATTCAGTATGATGGAGTTTTAAGACCCTATTCTGCTACTGAAACCCGCTTCAAGGATTTTTACAGAACCGGAATTTCGTTCATCAATACAATTGCGCTTACCGGCGGTAACGCCTCAACAAGCTACCGCGTTTCTTTTTCAAACCAGGATGTTACTGGTATTACCCCTGAAAATAGTTATCATAAGAAGATTTTTAACTTAGGACTCAACAGCAGGGTTACTGCTAAGCTGACGCTTCAGGTGAATGTTAACTATACCCACGAGGAAAATGACAATCCTCCGCTTGTAGGTGTTCAGGGTCCCAGTTATACCAGCTTCCTTACCCGCATGCCATTAACTCTTTGGGATGAAACATTGAAAACAAGTGTTGTAGGCCCTGATGGCGCCGCATTAAATGTCTTTAATAGCCTTTTAGTTAACCCGTATTTTTTTATCGGGAGAATGTTCAATTACACCAATAGAGATCGTTTGTTAGGCACAGTTTCACTTCGGTATGATTTCACTAAATGGTTGTACTTACAGGGTCGTGTCAATGCGGACTTTGGGAACGTTAATAACGAATTTAATTTTCCACATGGTGCCGCAGTTCCCATGCGTAATAGTACCAACACCGGCTGGGTGGGAACTTATAACGTTAACACGAGTTTCAACAAACAAATAAATTCGGATTTTCTGTTAGGTACCAATCATAAAATTGGCGACTTTACCATCGACGGAAGTTTTGGCGGTAATATGTGGACAGTTAACAATGAAAATACCAGCCAGGGTGTGACAGACTTTATAGTGAGAGACATTTATAGCATAGGAAACGGTATTACCAAAACCCAGAATTACGGCATTAGCAGACGGCAAGTAAATTCTTTATATGCATTTGCAGATCTTGGCTATAAAAACTTCCTGTACCTGAATCTTACCGATCGTATTGACTATTTTTCGGTACTTACGCCTCCAAGTTCGATAGTAGCTGACCCGAAAAACTCTTTCAACTATTATTCTGTGGGTGCCAGCTTCATTTTTTCTGAATTGCTGCCTGGAATGTCATGGTTAAATTATGGTAAGTTGAGAGCGACATATGCAACCTCAGGTAATGCAAACGGCGTGAATCCCTATCAAAGCCAGTTGACGTACACCATCCAGCAACAACTTTTCGGTACTTATCCAATAGGAACCATTGCTAACCAAAGCAATCCAAATCCAAAAATAGAGCCCTATGAGGTTAGTGAAAAGGAAATAGGCCTGGAACTAAGAACCTTAAATAGCCGATTTAATTTCGATATCGCGGTTTACGACAAGAGGACCATTGGTCAGATATTGAGCGTTGATTTATCACCCTCTTCGGGTTATAATAGTACACTACTTAATGTCGCGAAACTGAAAAACGCTGGTATAGAGGTTTTGGTTGAGGGAACGCCTTTTAAAACATTAAACTTTAGCTGGAATATATCGGCAAACGCAGCCTACAATACATCAAAAGTATTGGAGCTAAACGCCGGGCAAACCCGCCAGTTAGTCGTATATTTTAATGGTACCGGAAATGAGTTCTTAGGTTCTTTAGTGTACGATGTTGGCAAAGAAATGAACCAGTTGATATCATACACGTATCGTCGCAATGATAAGGGACAAATAATGTTAAATAGTTCAGGAAGACTTTTGCCTTCAGTAGAACAGGTAAATTTTGGTAGCGCCAATCCAAAAGTAATCGGTGGTATCACAAACATTTTCCAATATAAGAACCTGAGCTTATTAATCCATATTGATGGAAAATTTGGAGGTACATTGTTCTCGGGAACGGCATTGAACGGGTTAAGATTTGGCATGAGCCAGGCATCTTTGGTAGGTCGGGATGGGGTTACTTTCGATGGTGTGTTGCCTGACGGGAGCCCGAACAATAAAGTAGTTGCTCCGCACATATTTTATGCTGATTATCGTACCGTGCAAATAGCAGATCCGTTTGTTTTCAGCAGCGATTTTATCAAACTTAGAAATATCACACTTACTTATGACTTCACCCGCTTCATGACTAAAAATGTGAAGTTTGTCAAAGGGTTGACCCTGGCTGCTTATTGCCGCAATCCTGCTGTATTGTTGAAACATGTACCGGACGTTGATCCGGAAGCTTTTGCATCAACAAGCGACAGCCGCTTAGGATATGAGCAACATACTGAACCAACGACCCGGACCTTCGGACTTAACTTAAATGTGAAATTCTAAAATTATTTATATGAAAAGAATTAGTTGTCTTATATTCCTTTTCGCTATAGCGCTTTTCTTCGTGAGCTGCACAAAGGGGTTTGAAGAAAAAAACCAGGACCCATATGGCATTACAACAATTGATCCGGGATTGTTATTTACCGGGGCACAGCGGGGTATGAATGTTGGCAATTGGGATGGAGAACAAACCATCGTACAACAATATTTGAATGCTTTTAACCAGGGCGCTACAGCAGGTTTTCAATTTAACGAGGACATAGATCAGTATAACACGCCCCGCTGGGGTGTTTACGTAGGTGTTATCAAACCTTTAGTTCAAATCATCAGCCTTATTAAAGATGACCCGGCTGCTAAAAACCTGTACAACATGGTCCGGATATGGAAAGCGTATGCGTTTATGACCCTTGTTGACACATACGGTGATGTTCCTTATAGCGAAGCAGGAAAAGGATACCTTGAACAGATAAACTATCCAAAGTATGATAAAATGGCCGATATCTATGCCGACCTTTACAACGAGCTTAAAACGGCTACGGCAGCTTTGTCTGCCTCAAATGAATATGTAAGCAGTGACTTATTTTTTGGTGGTGCAACCAGCTCTACTCCTGCGTTAATAACCGCTCAGGTTGCCCGCTGGAAAAAAGTAGGTTACTCTTTAATGTTGCGCTTGGGTATGCGCTACTCAAGAATTGATGGAGCCAAAGCCGCAAGTATTGCACAGGAAGCATTTGCGGGTGGTGTAATTCTATCAAACATCGATAATGTAGTTGTTACCCAATATAATGCCACAGTGCCCAACGGTTTTTCTAACCTGCAGCGGAACATCAATCCCTTTTGGTATTATTTAGCCGAGCCTTTTGTCAACCACTTAAAAAGCACCGGTGATCCCAGGCTGAAGTATATCGGGGCCAGCTATGCCGATCCTGCAAAATACACCACCTCCGTACGTGATACCACCACAGCTAACCAATATGGATTCCCGGTGGGATACGACCAGTCAAGTGTTTTAAGCTATCCAGGATACAGGGGTCCCAAAGGCGGAGGACTAAACTACACACAACTTAATTACGATGTGATGGCCAGTACGCTTGCCCCTGCAATTTTTATTACAAATGCACAAACTCAATTATTATTGGCAGAAGCTAAATTCAGAGGGTGGATTACGGGGGGCTTAACAGCTCAGCAATATTATGAAGCCGGTGTTAAAGCTGCTATGGATGACTGGAACTATTTTCCCGGAACATTTATCCCTGCAGTTTCAAATACGGAAAAAAACAACTACCTGGCTGGGCCTGAAGTTGCTTACAATGATGCGAATGCGCTTAAGCTAATCAATACACAATACTGGATCGCTTGTATAACAACCGGCGCCGAAGGATTTGCTAACTGGAGAAGAAGCGGGTTCCCGTTATTGCAACCCAATCAATACAACAATAATTTAAACGGCGGCTTTGTAAGACGTATGGCTTATCCTAATGCTGAAGAAGCTCAAAACCCTGACAACTATTATGCAGCGGTTACCAGCATGGGTGCCGATGACTTAGTACATCGTGTGTTCTGGGATAAACCATAATAGAATAATCCGGCTTATTGTTGTCAGATCATATTTTTTGCTTGTGTAATAAAATTCAAATCAAAAAATGTTTTTGAAATTTTCAACGAAACGACCACTACTTCTGGGCACATTATCAAGCACTGTACTGATTCTATTTTTGTTTCTTTCGGGTTCATATTCCGGCATTAAACAAAATGAGCATATTAAGAATAGGCAAAATGGACGACCTAATATTTTACTGATCGTTGCAGATGATTTGGGTTATAGCGACCTGGGTTGTTATGGAGGAGAAATTAACACCCCTCAACTGGATAAATTGGCCAGTCAGGGAGTGCGAATGACCAGCTTTTATACCACGGGCCGTTGCTGTCCATCCCGCGCCGCTATTCTCACAGGCCTTTATCCCCATCGTGCCGGTTTGGGCCACATGATAAGAAACTTAAATCAACCCGGATATACAGGTAAGGTATCCGATGATGCAGTTACCATAGCACAGATCCTGCAGGGCTCGGGTTACCGTACCTTCATGTCGGGAAAATGGCACTTGGGAACCAATGACCCTACCAAACGCGGGTTTGAAGAATTCTTTGGAACGCTGGCTAGTGCCCAGACATATTGGAATTCCAACCACTTCATTCGCAAACCAGATGGTCGTGCTGTACGCACTTACAAGGAAGGCGAGTTTTACGGAACCAATGCCATTACCGATTATGCCCTTGACTTTCTTCAGGAAGGACGCAAAACACCTGATAAACCCTGGTTTTTATACCTGGCTTACAATGCCCCTCACTTTCCATTGCAGGCACCAAAATCTTCAATTAATAAATATGCCGAAACCTATAAAGTAGGCTGGGATAAAATCCGGGAGCAGCGATACCAGAGAATGAAAGACCTGGGAATTATCCCCAGAGAAACAGTTTTGACACCCCGCTCTCAGTATTGGGACTGGGCCGAATCTGAACCTGGCGTAAATCCGGCCTGGGCGGATGTGCCGGAAGAACGGCAACAGGATCTGGCCAGGCGCATGGCGATAGTTGCCGCCATGGTAGACGTGATGGACCAAAACATTGGCCGGGTGGTTGCTGATCTCGAACAAAATGGTGAATTGAACAATACCCTGATTATATTCGTTTCAGACAATGGAGCCTGTGCTGAGTGGGATCCTTATGGTTTCGACATCAGCACAAGTCCCAACAACATTCTTTACAAAGGGGAGCAAATTGAAACGATGGGAGGTCCCGGAACATATCACAGTGCGGGATCAGCGTGGGCTAATGCGTCCAACACACCCTGGAGGTTCTACAAACATTTTACCCATGAAGGGGGAGTCAGCTCGCCCTTCATTGCACATTGGCCTGCTGGTCTAAATCGTTCCGGCGCAATTGATAATCGTCCGGGACATCTTGTGGATATGATGCCGACGTTGCTTGCTTCGGCGGGCGTATCTTATCCATCCGAATTTGCGGGACGAAAAACCATTCCTCAAGCGGGAAAAAATATTTTGCCCATGTTGCAGGGTAACCCGGCTGAAAACAGGGTTCTTTATTTCGAACATGAGGGCAATCGGGCCATACAGGACGGTACATGGAAGTTAACGGCTTTGCATGGGAAAGATTGGGAACTGTACGATCTGCAAAAAGATCGTGCAGAATTGAATAACCTGGCAGGCAAATATCCCGATATTGTAAACAGGCTTGACGATCTGTGGAATATTTGGGCAAAAGAGAATTACGTGACTCCCCTACCGACCAATTACCAGATGCCTTACTTGCCGAGGCAATAATTGTAGTAAAAAATGGTCTGTTTCTCAAGACACCATTAACCTGAGAAAAGAACCGATAGCCCTTACATTATGTTTACATATATGGCAGGATAAGATTTTGAATTCAGTCTTTTCATCTTTTACATTTTTTCTTCTAAACCGGAGGAACAATCGATTTGAATGCTACATCAGGAGATGCTTCGTGAATGACTGCCATGGAAGGTAATTCAGATTTGATAATCATGTTATGCGATGCCCCATTATTTGTGAACAAAAACACCGCTACCGCACCCAAGGCATGACAGTGGGATTCGGACCAGATTGGATAAAATGCATTGACCAGTTACGGATCACCTGCTTATTATGTACAAAGATTGTTCGATAATTATTTAGGAAATGAAATTATGCGGTGACAGCAGAAAACACACCGATACAACCAAGACCGCTTACCCGACGAGATAATACAGAGGGTACAACAAGGGCGCCGCTTGTTTCCACTATTTTTTATTCTGCAACTAAGGATACCAGGACAGAATCATTTATCTTAAAGTGATAAACACAACTGGTCAAAAACAACCTATGGAAATAAACCTGAGCGGTATTGGTAAACTATCAACCGATGCCACATTGATTGATGTTAAGGGCAATCAACCAGAAGACACAAATACGATTAATGATCCTGAAAAGATCATACCTGTAGGTTCAAAAATAAACGATATTGCCCCTGTTTTTCCAGGAACACTGGATACTTTTTTTGTGAACATATTACAATTGCAGGCGTGAAAGTAAAGCAGGAGTATGAATTATTAAATTGGCCATAACGATTAGGGTTGACTTTGATAAGCCCTCAAAAAAAATAATAAATTGAAAAAGAGAAAGCAAATATTATATATTATTTTATTGTCATCTTTCCTTCAGCTTATTTTATCTACAAAAGCAATCAGTCAATCAGGAAACATTGTGTCTGCATCCCGCCCGCAGGGTCCCTGTGATATTTATGCGGCTGCAGGTTTTCCATGTGTTGCAGCCCATAGCACCACCCGTGTATTATCTGCTTCATACATTGGTCCGCTTTACCAGGTAATGCGTCAATCGGATGGTAAGACGTTGGATATAAGTATTGTCAAATCGAGTAAATACGAACCGGGGGGTTATGCAGATGCAGCGAAACAGGATGCATTTTGCAACAACACAATTTGTTTGATCACTAAAATTTATGATCAATCCGGTAAGGGGAACCATCTTATACAGGCGCCACCCGGGACTTTCAGAGGACCTGCAAAGGGTGGATTCAATAATTTACCAATAGCTGATATGGCGCCGGTAACAATCAACGGTCGTAAAGCGTATGGAGTTTATATAATGCCGGGTATGGGATTGCGGAACAACAATACAACTGGCGTTCCTATCAATGATGAACCGGAAGGTATTTACTATGTAATAAATGGCAAGCACTATGATAGCGGCTGCTGTTTCGACTATGGTAATGCATCAACTAACAGCCGGGCGGTGGGCACTGGCACTATGGAAACAACCTATTTTGGTACTGCTACGGCATGGGGTAGCGGCAACGGTCCCGGTCCATGGATAATGGCTGACCTGGAAGCTGGCTTGTTCTCCGGGTATAATGCTAAAAAGAATGATGTTCCGTCTATTGATTCATGGCGATTCGTTACGGCTGTTGTTGATGGTGGTGGAGGTAACAAGTGGGATCTCCGGGGTGGCAATGCGCAACAGGGTGGACTCACCACTTACTATAGTGGTGTTCGTCCGGGTACACCCAACAGCAATGCATACTATCCGATGAATAAAAAAGGCGGCATTCTTCTTGGTAATGGCGGTGATAATGGCAATGGTTCTTCCGGCACTTTTTATGAAGGAGTCATGGCCACCGGGTTTCCGACAGAAGCAACTACAGATTTGGTACAGGCTAATATTGTTGCAGCAAAATATGATGTACAACGATTGGGCCTTTCACGTTTAACATCATTTACTCCGAAATCGGCACAAGATGTTACCTTAACGTTTACCAATACCACAGGGGCCGCTGTTGAAGGAGTTAAATTAAGTTTATCAGCACGTAAAGGATGGACTGCTTTTGTTTCCGGATCAACCAACACTTCAAAAACGTTTGCAGACACTATTGCTCCGAATGCTACTGTCAGTGCCACGTTCAAGGTCACTTCGCCGGCAACAATGGATGCGGGTTTTCTTTCCGGTATTGTTGAGTGGACAAACCCATCCAATGCCACAAAGAAGCTGGAGAAAACTATTCAACGGATACGGAATGTTCTTCCTGTAAAAATTAACGAGGTCCGGTTCAATACGGGAACCAACCCGACTGATCAATTCATCGAATTGTACAACACCTCCTCAAATGAACTTGACATTTCAAACTGGAGTATCATCCATACTCCGGGTGAATGGGCTCCCGTCAAACTGTGTTCAATTCCGCCCGGCACAAAACTTAGTCCCAAAGGTTTTTATCTGCTTGGGCTTTCCACTTCGGGATTAATTGCTCCAGCGAACCGTGGTGATAATAAGATCAACGTCAGAAGCATCTCGGGTCTCGAAGTTGGCCAGCAGATTGATATAGATAATGAGGCCTGCACAATAGCAAGCATTGGAACAGCCGCCTCTCCCCTAACAACGATTTTTATTCCCGTATCAACAGGACCATGGCTTACGTTTCCAGCCGGCTCCACTAACTTACCGGTAACGAATGCCTCCGGCTTTACAATCGGGCAGAAGATCGGCATTGATATAGGTGGTAACTACGAGGTGGCAACAGTTACTGTAGTGGGCAAAGCGGCTACGCAAACAATTCTCGTCATGGGTGCAAAAGAAGGCGACAAGAGTATTAAAGTTTCTGACAACGCTAATATGACCATTGGTGACAAGTTAATTATTAATACAGGTGCCCGAAAAGAAATTGTTACGATAAAACGTATCGTCAATGTTGTCTCTGCACCATCCCGTGGTGTATCGAATAATGCAGGAGGAGAAGTAGAATTAATGGCTCCGTTAAAATTCGATCACATGCCGGGAGTTGATGTATCGGGTACAGGCACCGGAATAAGTTTTTCGCCGGCAACGCGTTTCACACATAAAAGTGGAGATGCAGTACAGGCATTGGGTAGCGGTATAACTCTCGAACAAAAACTCACCATGAACCACAAAACCGGTGCAGCGATTGTAAATCAAATTAGCACAACTGCAGGTTACCAGGGAACAGTGAAACCTGATCTGTGGTACGGCCATCCGATATCGCTTACTGCCGGTTCGATTGCTTTGATGGATGCCGGCAATACAGTGCTGGTTGATGCACTGGTTTATGGATCCAGGCAAAGTAACTCAAGTGCCAATGGAACCATCACCAGCCCGGAGATAGCGACATTAGAAGGTGAACAAACCCAGGGTGGGTGTATCGTTATATCACCCAATACAGGAAGAGGTTTTGGAACAGGTACCGATCGATCCAACAAAAGCGTGGGCCGTTATCCGGATGGATATGATAACGATCAAAATTGCAGCGATTTCCTGATACAAAATGCAACTACACTTTCTGTTCCCTCAATACAAGGTTCCAATAATATCAAAGTTTCCAGTGTGGCTGGTTTTAGTAATGGTCAAAAAATAATTATTGGTTCGGGAAATAATTCAGAGACGGCAGTTATTGAAATGGTCGGTACAGGCGGGGGCACGACAATACTTTCCAATACCGGTGTGAACACAACAGTTATTTCAGTCGGTAGTGTGGTTGGATTTACAACAGGCCAGGTTATTTCTATAGGCGGAGGTGCAAATTTGGAAACAGCAACCATTGGGAATGTTTCGCCGGCACGCCGGCGTTTTGGTGGTGCCAGCGCTAATGGTCCCACAGACTCCATCACTGTTACCATGCCGCTAAAAAATGTGCATGCTGCAGGTACGCAGGTTTCCGGTTCCGGGATCACTTTTTCAACCCGATTGAAATTTGCTCATGATACCGGTTCGCCGCTTGCGGGTCATGTACCTACGCCGGGTGCACCCAATCAATACATGAAAAGGCCTTAACGGGGTACTAAATAGAATTATTTGTACAATGCACTCAGGATAAAAGATCTTTTTAGACAAAGGGCAACTTTGTTTGGATGCAAGGTTGATAAACGCTAACCGGGTTTTTGAAAGGTGACGATTTTATTTTAAAGTAAGGTCTGATTATTACTCTGTGGCCATAAAAGACGAAACCTTAATTCGCTGAACGTAACTCGAACAATAAAGTAAAGTCATATATGAAAAAAAAATTTATGCTTGCGAGCTTGCTCATATCCCTTGCAGCGCTTTCTTTTTCTTCCTACTCCCAAAACAGTGCACGGCCGGAACGAAAAGCAGAAAAATGGTTCAAGAAAAAAGAATACCTTAACGGATTAAAGGCCGTACCACATGCTGCTATCAATAAAGTTGAATTTGCAAAGCAATATCACCAGTATAAGATTTTTTGGGATAAAGCATTTGCATTTTTAAGAGACACTAATTTATTGACATTGAAAAATGGCCGGCATAACATTGACGGAGATAATGTATACGCCATCGTTTCTGAAGCGCCGTCTAAGGATTATGATAAGACAGCGTTTGAATCGCATAAAAATTATATTGACCTGCAATATGTAATAACAGGTGAAGAAAATATGGGAAGAACTCCTGTCGAATCTTTAACAGTGGACAAAGCTTATAATGACAAGGCGGATATTGCTTACTATAAAGGTGATGGCAAAATTTATACTGTACCACAAAACAGCTTTCTTCTTTTTTTCCCGGGGGAAGCTCACCGGCCCAATATTACTCCGGGTGGAAATGAAGTAGTAAAGAAAGTGGTTATAAAGATCAGAGCGGCTAAAGAGTAATATTTTCCCGTTATGCCAATCAAGGTATTGCAAACCCTTATTTCTTCATTTCTTTTTTATTAATCACCTATCACAATGAAACCATCCCGCTTCCATATTCTTCTTGCATTTATCGTATTGTCATCAACCGCATCTGCACAAAAATTGGCTGATCCGGTTCTTTTGTGGCCCAATGGAGCACCGGGCGCCACTGGTACCAGTGATGAAGATAAACCGGCGGTGATCCCGTTCATACCCGATGCATCTAAACGCAATGGTGCAGCGGTATTGGTGGTGCCGGGAGGAGGATTTACAATCCGTGCCGTTGATCATGAAGGTGTGCTCGTGGCGCAATGGTTAAAAGACCATGGCATTACAGCTTTTCTCCTGCGGTATAGATTGAGACCATTGTATAACCGCAACGATTGGGTAAAGGATGGACAACGTGCCATGCAATATATCCGGGCACATGCGGTAGATTACCATATTTCCAAACATCGTGTGGGTGCGGTTGGCTTTTCTGCAGGTGCTAATTTGATACCCGATATGATGTTGAGTGCTGCAACCATTCAGTCTGCAATAACAGATTCGTTGGACCAATTTTCTGTAAATCCTGATTTTATGATTCTGGCTTATGGTGCAATGCGTATCACTGATATGGCTGATTCAATAATAAAGAAAACTTTTCCACCCACATTTATGTATGGCACCGTGGAAGATCGGAGCAGCCAGGGAGGAATGATTGATATGTACACCCGCCTGTATCGTGCCGGTGTTCCTGTAGAGGGACATTTTTTTCAAAATGGAATACATGGAACTGGTTTTGCCCTGGGTGATCCTTTATTGGGTCAATGGAAGAACCTCTTGCATAACTGGTTGAAGGCTGGTGGATTTTTGACAGACAAGCCACAGGTTGCCTTGGGAGGCGTGGCGAAATTAGATGGTTCTCCATTATTAAAAGGTATGGTGATATTTACGCCGGTGAATGACCATGAAGCTCCTCCCGTAATTGTATACATTAATAATACAGGCACTGGTGAATTGGCAAGATTTCATGTGCCCAAAAACCAGGGCCCGGTGGGAGGGCAATATAAAGTCGAAGTAAGACAGGACGCTACACGATGGACCAGCAATTCCCGTGAACCTTTCATGATACAAATGATGGACAAGCAAAGCAAGGGCACCCTGACCGATGCTGACCGAAAGGAATGGGGTGAATATCTCCGCAAGAGGGACCTTTCGCCGAGCATATATAATCAACACATTTATGCGCGCCAGCATCCGGGGGATAAGAAAGATTATATTATTGATATCAAAGAGGGCAAAGAAGTTTTGATCGAGGTGTATAGTAAGTGATGGACTTGAAAATTCCACAAAGAAATCATCTTGTTGGAGCTGCTAAATAATGGCCGCACTGACAAAATAAGAATTCGTAATTATCTGCTTGGTCACTTCATTTACTTACCCACTTCCACTACCAGCACCGAATAGGCTTCCATGATAAAACTCAGGTCTTTTGCAAATGGAATGGTTCCTTCCTTTGGCCGGATAGCGTCGGGATGTTCCATTGTGGGAGCATCGTTCAAGCCCGCGCGAAGGGTAAATGTTTTGATTGTTGCATTGGATGGAATGGCGGATCCCTGTAATCTAACGAGCAGCGTATTCGTTGAGCCTTTGTAGTTTACTGCTTTTATAACGATACGATTTCCATCGGCACTTTTTGTTGCAATTGCATCAATAGTACCAGGTGTCCATTTTTCTGGTTTCATCTGAGATATCTCATCAAAGAAAGCAGAACGTTTTTCTATATCCCTGAAAGTTCCTGATGCGGAGGCTAGTTGCACCGGTGCATAATGATCGCTGAATAATTTCTCAACCACATAACCCGACCCGGGAAACCATGATACATGATCATGATAGATAAACGCTCTCCATTCCGGGTTATCTGTTGTATTGCGCATCAGCAAAGCCGGGCAGCTCATATTCAGCCATGGACTGAACCGCTCATACGAGATAAGGCTACCGGCTGCATGCAAACCTGCACGCCAGTCATAGCTGCGGCAAAGGTTCCATTCCAATACCGCTATTTTAATATCAGGATGACCGGAGTTCCGGATGAAATGATTTAGCTTTTCGAGGTAATCTGAAATACGTTGAACCCCGGTTTGAAAATTGTCAGGTTCATATTCATAATTATGACAACCGAGAATATCGAAATTATCACCGGCGATATTAATCAGCTTCTGGCTCCAGTTGAGATCATTGGAACGCTTTTGTCCGCAAGCAACAATCTTTGATGCAGGTACCAGTTTTCTTAACCGGCTTCCATACACATTAACAATCTCAGCATATTGATCGGCAGTTAGTTTATTATTCATTGGTTCATTATCCACCTGGAAATAAGGAATATGATAAGGATCGGGATGACCATTGGCTGCACGCATTTTTCCCCAGGAGGTAGTTACAGGATCAATAAGATAATGTACCCAGTTCATTGCGTATTCAATGGCTTCGGGTTGGGTAGATGGAGCCGGAAGAACGATCATAGGATCGCTGCCCAGTTGACGGCATAGCTCCATGAACTCATCCGTTCCGAAACCGTAGTAGTCGGAGTATCCGCCCCAGATCTCATTGGGATGATACACCCGGGAAACGGGTGCACCAATACCATCCTGCCACTTATAAGTTGAAGCAAAAGAGCCGCCGGGCCAACGGATAAAAGGGGGCTTCAATCCTTTGAGTGATTCCAAAAGATCGGGACGAAGTTTACCATTCGCTCTTGCATCAGCTCTCATTATTGAAATAAAATCAATTAAAACAGAACCCCTACCTGCAGCTGTAATTTCTAATACAGCCGATGAGTCTGTTTTGGAAGAAGTGAAGGCAAACTTTAGTTCCTGCCATTCATTATCAGCATAAACTAAATTAGACTTTGCAATTTCAGTGTTCTTGCTGTCAATAACTCGCAACGTGATTTCGGGCTTACCGGTTTCGGGTTTGATCCACAAAGAACCATTATACCCGATCCCGCTTATTAGATATATACGTTGCTGGCGGATGCCGGCGCTGCCGTTTGCAGGCGAGAGACGGATACTTTTTAAACCTTTTTGAAAGGGTATGTCAACCCATTCAACCTTCCCGTTTTTTTCCATTACCTTCCAGTAGGATTCAAAATCTTTTCCCTCAAATCCCTGTCCCTGTACCTGCTCGGCATACAATCCATCCACGACCGAATGATTGATATGTTCCAGGAAATGACCATAAACATTTTTATCTATCGAACTCAAAGGATGAT
>DASVAM010000321.1:0-9694 GCA_036376375.1 Chitinophagaceae bacterium | reverse complement strand
CCCTCGTACAAACGCCCCGACGTTGAGGGCAGCTATCCAACGCTCTTGATTTGCTTTTGGCTTTAATGATTTCTCTTCCTTTGCGAACTAACTGTTGAATTGTAGGCATTCTGGACCTTTTAAATTGATTCCGGGTTTTATTTCCCGAAAGGGGGGCAAAGGTAGGGGAATAGATGATAAATAAGAAGTGTAAAGATGAGAATTTTTGCACGATTGAATAGATTGAGCAAAGCTGCAAAGTCCCGATTAACGCAAAAAAATGGCTGTAAAGCAAACTTTTACAGCCATACGGTTATTTGAATCCGTTTGCTCAGACTAGATTTTCCACATCCAGTGATATTTATCTTCTTTGACCCCTTCCCTGATATCAGTCATCCACTTCTTAACAGTCGGGCCGGCCTTCCACTTTTCCACGTCAAAATTCATTACAAAGTCCTTATACTTAAGCTCCTTAATAAGGGAAATCGTTGCCGCCGTCCCTGTTCCAAACGCTTCTACCGGAAGTCCGGCTTTGTAAGCATCAATTATTTCATGAATGCTGATTGGCCGCTCTTCCAATTTATATCCCAGGTCTGTCAGCAAGGTCATCACACTTTGCCGGGTAACGCCATCAAGAATGGTCCCGCTTGAAAGATCAGGCGTCAATGCCTTATCCCCGATGATAAAAAATATATTCATGGTCCCGCATTCCTGCACATAATTGTGTTCAAATGCATCCGTCCAAAGCACCTGGTCATACCCTTGTTTTTTTGCCTGTGCAGTTGCATACATCGCTGCCGCATAATTACCGGCAGCTTTTGCATAACCAACCCCGCCTTCCACTGCTCTTACATATTTTTCTTCAACATAAATACGCATCGGAGCACTATAGTAGGGTCCGGTAGGGCTAAGAATAATAAAAAATTTATAGTTATCTGATGGTCTTACACCAATGATCTCATCAGAAGAAAACATGACGGGTCTTATATAAAGTGAATAGTCGTGTTTTTGAGGAATCCAATTTCTATCAATATCAATTAGCTTTCGCATGCCTTCAATAAATAATTCCTCCGGTACCGTTGGCATTTGCATTCTTTGTGCTGAAATGTTGAAGCGTTTGAAATTATCATAAGGTCTGAAAATAAAAGCTTCCCCATTTTGATTCTTGTAAGCTTTAATTCCTTCAAATATAGCCTGCCCATAATGAAATACGGCGGCTGATGGACTTAATAAGAATGGCTGGTAAGGTTTTATCTCTATGTTCTTCCACTCGCCAGCTTCAAAATCCGCTTCCAGCATGTGGTCCGTGAAATAGTGCCCAAATGGAATATTATCAAGATTTATATCCTGTAACTTACTTCTTCCTGCTTTGGTGATGTTTATGTCCATACTTGCAATCATAAATGTTTACATTTGAAGCACAAAGAAACAAAAAAAATATCACCTCTGCCGGCCGGCACGCAGGTATTTGAAATAGACTTTTCATGAGCCTCAATACCATTAAGTTTGAACCAACTGAAATCGCTTCCCTTTATAAAAATTCATTGGTAGAAACCGATCGTGAAAAACAACTACACGCCCCGCCCGATCCTGATGACGGGCCTAAATGGAAATATCTTGGAGAAAATAAGAAAAAAACGTTGATTGTTATCCGCAATGCTGATGCTGTTCATATCCCGGACAAACAATTATCTTTTCTCACAAAATTATTGGCTTCCTGTAACCTGAATCTTGGCGACGTGGCCGTACTTAATTTCAAGGGTCATAAGCCATCTGAGTTCAATGAATTGCTGGATTTTTTTAACCCCAAAGTGGTTTTATTATTTGATGTGGAACCCGCCGAGTTTGGCTTGCCCATGATCTTCCCGCATTTCCAGGTCCAGGGTTATAAGGATGCAAAATTTGTGTCATCACGCTCATTAGAAGTTATTGAACCGGATAAGACATTGAAAGGAAAATTGTGGGTTTGTCTTAAAAAGATATATAGCCTATGAAATTAATTTTTGCAAGCAATAATCAACATAAGATAGAAGAGTTGAAAGCATTTGTGGGAAATGAGATCCAGCTTGTTTCATTAAAAGATGCGGGGATTGATATTGATATACCGGAACCGCATGATACTCTTGAAGAAAATGCTTCTGAAAAATCGTGGACGATCTATAAACTCACGGGCAAAGATTGTTTTAGCGAAGACACGGGTTTGGAAATCGAAGCATTGAATGGCGAACCGGGTGTAAATAGTGCCCGGTATGCTGGTGAAGCAAGATCTTTTAAAGCCAATATTGAAAAAGTTTTGCATAAGTTGTCAAAGGAGACAAATAAAAAAGCCAGGTTCAGAGCTGTTATTTCTTTAATAATTGGCGGCAGGGAAACGCAATTCCAGGGCATTTGTAATGGTAAAATAATTGATACTCCCCGGGGAGCGGATGGATTCGGTTATGACCCAATTTTCATTCCTGATGGCAGCAGCAGAAGTTTTGCCGAAATGCCGGTCAATGAAAAGAACCAATTTAACCATCGAACAAAAGCTGCAGCTAAATTGGTCGCATTTTTGCAAAATATGAATTCAAACTCAACAAATTGAGCCCATCAAGCAACCATAATATTACCGAAAGCGACTTAATTCAGGGATGTATCAATGGCGAGAGGCGAATGCAGGAAGAGCTCTATAACAGGTTTAGTTCGAAAATGTATGCAGTTTGTCTCCGGTACGCAGGAAATAGCGAGGATGCGCAAGATATACTCCAGGATGGTTTTGTAAAAATTTATAAGAATCTAAGCCGGTTCCGTGGCGAAGGTTCGTTCGAGGGTTGGATAAGGAGGATATTCGTAAATACAGCGATTGAACACCTGCGCCGCAAGACTTACCTGAAACCAATTGCAGAGAAAGAAGAGAACACCATCGCGTACAAAGAGAAAACAGCTCTTGATAGATTAGGCGAAAAGGATATCATGAATTTGATAAGACAGTTGTCGCCGGGCTATCGAACAGTTTTTAACTTGTATGTGGTGGAAGGTTATACGCATAAAGAGATCGGCGATATCTTAGGAATAAGCGAAGGAACAAGTAAGTCACAATTGGCGAGAGCAAGAATGATATTACAGGATATGGTGATAAACTTCCTGGATGAGAAGGATAGAAAACAGAAAGTAGAATGAACTCCGGGTTACAAAAAAGACTGTATGAAATGGAAGTAGTACCGCCTGAGGCGGTATGGCAAAAACTTTCTGTCAACATTGACGAGATCAATGCTGATAATCTCATTGGAAAAAAAGTATTGAATGCTGAGCTTCGTCCGCCTGCTTCTGCGTGGGAAAAGATTAGCATAGCCATCAATACAGCTGAAATAAAAGAGCCAGCTAAAAGAGGGCTTATTGTAAATTTTAAAAGACTGGCTGTAGCTGCGATATTTATTGGTGTAATAGTAACAGCCTGGATGATTTTTAGGGATAATATTACCAGCGATACACTGGCAGGTATTCAAAATGAGCCAGAGAAAAAAAACGAAACTGGCACGAATCCGGCCAGCGAAAAGAAAATTGACAGCACTAATCTGAACAATCTTCCTTCCCCTGGAGTCGTTGCAAGTGTAAACCCGGGATCACCGGCAAAAAATAAGCCTGGCAGAATCATTGATGCAAGACGTAACAGGAACTATGCCGCACCAAAAACACCCAACGTGCACCACGGAGTTTTGAACAATGAATCACCCCGTGGGAATAGTTTTGTTCAACCGATCGATGATCTTTCTTTGGTCACGTCACATCAGAATTACCTGACAATGGTTAACGCAAATGGAAGGTTGGTGAAAATACCGGCCCAATTTGCAAATCTTGCGCCCCATTTGCAGAACAAACCAGTTTCCGAAGATTACTACGAAGTGATGTTTGGCGAAGGCACTTACTGGCAAGAAACCCTGAATGAATGGCGACGGAAAGTTGCCTCGTTGCCCGTTTCATCAGGCGACGCTTTTACAAGTTTTATAGAATTACTAAAAACAGTTCAGGATAAATAAACCGTTTCCTTACTTTTATTGTAAACCGTTCAAATGGCGAGGATAAAAATCGATCTGCCAGCTACGTTTCCATTTTCCACTACGATTCCAATAAGAATTACCGATCTGAACTACGCTGGCCATGTCGGCAATGACACCATTCTTTCGATCATTCATGATGCAAGAGCAAGATTCCTTCAATACATGGGTTATGATGAACTAAATTTTGGGGGCGTGGGAACGATCATGAAAGATGTTGCGATCGAATACAAAGCTCAGATTTATTATGGTGATGAGATTGTCGCTTCGGTTGCAATCGATGAGATCACCAAAGTGGGTTTTGATATTTTTTATAAGCTCGAAAAAGTGACGGCCGGGGGAATAAAGACAAATGCTGCTCTTGCGAAAACAGGTATGATTTGTTACAATTATGATCTGCAGAAAATAGCTCCGATCCCGGCAAATGTTGTTGAAAAAATTACAAGTCTATAGGCTCTTCATCCGTATTCCAGACCCGCCAGTTTTCTTCTGCCTGCAAAACCAGCATATCGTAACCATTTTGAATTAAAGCACCCCGGTCTTCGCCTTTTTTCAGAAAAAGGGTTTTGGAGGGATTGTAGATCAGGTCAAAAAGAAAATGCTCAGCGCTAAGAAATTCATAAGGGATCGGTGGTGCTTCCACGATGTTCGGAAACATTCCCAAAGGAGTCGTGTTCACGATCAGCTTGTACCTGGAGATAATATTTTTTGTCAATTGCTCGTAAGAATAGCTATCCGCCGAAGGTTTGCGGGAAACTTTTTTATATTTTATATCAAGCTTGTCAAAGACATACTTTACTGCCTTCGCTGATCCGCCTGTTCCCAGAATAAGTGCATGGGAATGAATAAAAGGATTCCAGTTCTTTTTCAACGCCTTTTCAAAACCAGCTATATCGGTATTGTATCCGAATAGTTTCCCATCTTTTACTTTTATACAATTGCAGGCCCTGATCTTTTTTACAACGGGAGAAGATTGGTGGAGGAAAGGGATCACTTTTTCTTTATAAGGAATCGTTACATTCAAGCCTTCCAGGCCCGGCAGCAGGAGTATTTTTTTCAGCTCATCTATTGAGGGAATCGGGAAGTTCTCATATTTGCAATCGGCGAGTCCTTCCCTTTCAAATTTCTCAGTAAAATACTTTTTTGAAAAAGAGTGTGACAATGGAAATCCGATCAAACCAAATAATCGCATCAGGCTTCTTCTTTATTCAGGAATAAATGAAAGGTATCACCCCGAAGGCCAACCCGCATTGCTTCCAACGGGAGCATTTCTGTAGGTGCAATATTTCCAAGATTTACATTACAACCGATCAATTCTATAAAATAGAGTTGTTGAGCTTTTTGCGGAGCTTCCCAGATAATTTTTTCGGCAGGTATTTGCGTTAAAATTTCCTGTACCAACCCTTCCCTTACTTCTCCCGAGCCACGATAAATTCCAACATTTCCTGCTTCTCTTGCTTCTGCAATTACATATGTAGCGCCTGCATTCAATTCGGCTCTCATTAACTCGATCCATTTATAGGGAGGAATAATATGCTCCGCATCCTTACTTCCCACCTCACTTAAAACGGTGCCATGCATAGTCAGTTTTTCTATGTAACCGCATTTTTCGGAATGTGGAATTGTTATTGAACCATCACTAACTTCCATATAACGGATACCATATTCTTTACAAACAGCGATATAATCTTCAAACTGGTTTCGTATTAAAAATGCCTCAAACAGCGTACCACCGAAGTAAACCGGGATGTTGTAAGATTGATATACTTCAATCTTTTCTTTCAGGTTAGGTGTAACGAATGAAGTTCCAAAACCAAGTTTCACAATATCAACATGGGGATGTGACACACTTAAAAAATTCTTTGCCTCATTTATACTAAGCCCTTTATCCATCACCATCGTCAGCCCGGATGTACGCGGCTTCTGCATACGGTCCGGAATATTACTTAAGTTAAAATTCATAGTTGATCTTATTGAACGGCCATCTTACCAAAACAGTAA
Source organism: Chitinophagaceae bacterium (assembly GCA_036376375.1). Taxonomy (GTDB): domain Bacteria; phylum Bacteroidota; class Bacteroidia; order Chitinophagales; family Chitinophagaceae; genus VBAS01. Next base: position 3,680 of record DASVAM010000321.1, on the reverse strand, counting down.
AGTTGCGATGGCGGCAAAAATAGGAAAGAATGTGCAGAGTGTATCTGAACATTATCAGCCATTGAGAATACAATTAGTTCTTATATTCAGCGCTTTCTCTTGAATCTTGAGATCACGTCTACAACGTGATGGTTCTGAAGTATGGAAGGATTTAACTCCACAAATTGTTTAACAAGTTTTGGAGATTTTACCATTGCATTCTCCAATTGCAATTTTGCTTCCTTTGTTTTTCCCAAAGCGAAAAGTATTGCACTGAGATAGTACAAAAAAATTGGCTGGCCGTCTGAAATTCTTAAAGCGGTTGTTACCTGGTCTTTTGCTTCTTCAAAATACCCGGCCCTGTAAAGACATCTGACAAGTGCCTCCCAACCTTTTTTATTTTTGGGACGAGTAGTTACAATGGCAGAAAAATATTGGATAGCATCTTTATAAAATCCCAGTTGCATTTTACATTCTCCCATCAGCAAATTATATTCTGACTGGTGACGCTGGATCTTCAAAGCTGACTCAAGTTGCTTTATCGCACTTTCCCATTGCCCTTCATTAAAATACGTACAGGCGATCTTGTAGTAAAGTTTGCTGTCTTCCGGTGTTATATGGGACGCCTTCCGGTAATAAAATCTTGCCTGCCCGTTATTATGAAGCCTGTCATAACAAAAACCGAGGGCTTCGTATATCAGGGCTTCGGGTTTTGTCAGCTCCAATACTTTTTGCAATACTTCGATTGCTTCTTTATATTTTTTCAACCGGATATAGGCATCGCCCATATTACGATAAGCGTAATCAAATTTTTCATTTATGGCAACAGCGTAATGATAGGCATCCAGCGCCTTTTCATACAATTTTATTCCCTGGTAAGCAGCTGCAAGGTTAAACCATGCCAGCTCGTTATACGGAAATTCGTCAATGATCTTCTGGTGAAGTTTAATGCTCTCTTCATTCCTTCCGGTAAAATCGGTCCAAAAACAAATTTTGTATAAAGCCTCTTCATTGTTGGGCTCCTGCTCGAGGATCAATCTTAAACAATCAAAAACCTTTTCAAATTCCTGGTAATCGTCATATACATCTGACAACTCAAAAAGAAGGGATATTCTTTCTTCGCCGGTAAAAAGTGCAAGTGCCTCTTCCAGGATTTCGACGGCTTTCTCCTGCTTATCCAACGCCAGATAGGCATCCGTTTTCAGTATGTAAACATTGATGTCACCGCTATCAAGCATCGCTGCATGATCAAGCAGATTAAGTGCATCCCTGTATTTGTGGGTGGCTATCAGAAGATCTGCCTTACGAATGAGCATAGTTGACGAAAAAGGATATTGTTCGGCGCCCCTTTCAGCGGCCTCGAGAGCGCTGCTAACATCCTCTTTCTCATCAAAATAGTCTATGATCTTTTCGAAAGATTCTTCGTCGATATAGGACTGGCTGTGCCCTTTTTTCAGATTCTCGTATCTTTTCAGTATTTCCTGTAGTTCGCTGTTATCTTTCCGGAGTGGATTTTCTTTCATTGTATCGGAGGTTAGGTCAAGTTACCTAATTTTATAAAAACCGGCAACTTTTAATAACTTTTTTCCGTTTTACGCGTTAAATAAAAGACAAAATTGTGGATAGACGGTTTGTTTTATGAATATTTTTGTTTTTATATTTGCTTACGGATGAAGAACTACCAAACAATATGTAGACTGGTGCTAACGAGAAAACTCGCAACGCTGTTCCTGATAGCTTTGTCGTTTGCCGCTTTCGCTACTTTAGGCGATGGTAAATCAAAAGGAAAGAAAAGTTCTTTATTAAATTCCAGGCCAACGATCACTCCAGGCAAGTTCACATTGAAATCCGGTTATCAATATCGTGGCAGCCAGATCATCAATCAGCAAAACCAAAACAATACTTTTACACGCAATTCGCTGGTTACTTATCAAAAGGGTAATATGACTTATATTTTACCCGTTAAAACAGTGGTTCCTCAGAAAATAAAAGTTACTGTTGGTATTCCCCAGATGGTCAATAGATAATCTTTATCTTTTTATTTATTTTTTCCCGCGCTGTTGCTTTCTTCATATGTCATTACCCTGAATCCGCTTTTGGGTAACTCAAACTTTGACGCAGGGACAATGCTGAAGTTTACTTTTGATACGGTGTACGTCACTTTCAAACTTCCAATGGTTGTTTCAAACTCCATTGCGAGACCCGGTAGAGATTTATAAGCATATTCAAATTCCCTGTTATTCGCTACCAGGTCCTTTGTAAAAAAAACATTGATGGTCGTCCCGTCCTTCATGGTCCCTATGGCTTTTTGACATTTATAGCCAGCTATTTCTTTGTATTCATCTTTGTATTCAAAGACTATTCCTTCAAATTTTTTATTCGCTTCCTTCCAGTTAGCCGGTGTCATCGTGATCATATATTTCTGTTCTCCATATTCCTTTAACACATTTACGTTACCACTTTTCCCATCCACGATCGTTGATTCGACGCCGAGAGAACTGACCCTTTCAAACCGGGTTTGGTAGCCTTTGAGATAAACGATGCTGGTTGCCCCGTTAAACATATCGGCAATGGATGGATTGCTATTCCCGGTATTAACAACAATATCATAAGAAATAGTTCCCTCGGTAATTCTCTTCTGAGCTTCTGCATTACTAACCGCTAAAAGGCATACAACAATAGCGAAGGCGTTGATGATTTTTTTCATGGGCTTAAAAGTAATAAAAAGACGTGCCAAGTTAGCCAAATAGTTGTACAGCATAGCAAACGCTTATTAACAAATTCCCTGATTTAACAAAATCAGCGTTTGCCTTTTGCCTGCATTTCTTTCAGCTTTTTTTGCTGTTCCTGCATTTGCTCAAACCGCTCCTGCCATTTTGATTTTGATTTAGGCTTCTTTCTGTTCTCTTCCATTTTGGCTAAAATCTTATCATGATTGATAATATAATTCTGGATAATAAACTGAAGAATTAATGTAACAAGATTTGATACAGTATAATACCAGGTTAGTGCCGCTGGCAAACTGTTAAAGATGAACAAAAGAAAGATAGGGAATATATAGGGCATGTATTTCAAAACCGGGTTGCTTTGATCCGGTGTCATGCTCATACTATAAATCGAAATAAGAAAACTTGTGAGACATGCTGTAATGGTGAATAAACTTACATGGCTTCCGTAGATCGAGCTGATCACGGGAATATTTCCAAAATTTAAAATAGAATCATAAGCAGAAAGATCTTTTGCCCATAAGAAATTCTCGCCCCGCAGATCTACATAAGAATTAAAAAAACTATACAGCGCAAAGAAGATTGGAATTTGCAACAGGGCAGGTATACAACCTCCTAAAGGATTTACACCAGCTTCCCTGAAAAGTTTCATTTGTTCCATGCTCATCGCCTGCTGATCCTTTCCATACTTTGCCTTTAATTTTTCAATTTCAGGACGCAGCACTTTCATTTTTGCCCCGCTTAAATAACTCGTATAGGTCAGTGGTGAAATAAGCAGCCTGATCACAAATGTGAGCAATAAGATCGCAATACCGTAACTCCCCACCAGGTTGCTAAAAAAATCAAAAACCGGCAATACAATAAACTTATTGATCGGTCTTACAAATGCATAGATACCCTGGCCCAGATTGACCAGCTTACCCATTTGCTTGTCATATTTTTTCAGGATCCGAAAATCACTGGGGCCATAATAAA
>DASVAM010000319.1:0-4502 GCA_036376375.1 Chitinophagaceae bacterium | reverse complement strand
ATCCACTCAATCCCAACTCATCCAATCCGAAAAAATGGCGTCTCTTGGCGAACTAACCGCAGGCATCGCTCATGAAATTCAAAACCCATTGAACTTTGTTAATAATTTTTCAGAGGTGAACAAGGAGTTGCTCGCCGAAATGGATGAAGAGATTGAGAAAGGAGATCTTACCGCGGTAAAAGGCATCGCTAAGAACGTTATCAGCAATGAAGAAAAAATAAATCATCATGGCAAACGTGCCGATGCAATTGTAAGAGGTATGTTGCAACACAGTCGCAGTAGCAGCGGTGTCAAGGAGCCTACAGATATAAATGCGCTGTGCGACGAATACCTACGCCTCTCCTATCATGGCTATCGCGCCAAAGACAAATCTTTCAACACCAGCCCGGTAAATATCAGGATTGAAAAGGATTTTGATCCAAAAGTTGAAGCCATAAATGTAGTACCGCAGGAAATTGGTCGTGTGATTTTGAATTTGATCAACAATGCGTTTTATGCAGTAAATGAAAAATACAAAACGTGTCAGGCTGGTCCTGTCGAAGCCGACCGCACCTATGAACCACAAGTAACTGTTTCGACAAGAAACCTCGGAGGCAAAATTGAAATCCGTGTGAAAGACAACGGGCCCGGAATTCCCGATCACATCAAAGAGAAAATCTTTCAGCCATTCTTTACCACCAAACCTGCAGGACAGGGAACGGGGTTAGGGTTGAGTTTGAGTTATGATATTATTAAAACACTTGGTGGTGAAATAGGAGTGGAAAGTAAGCAAGGAGAAGGCAGTGAATTTAGTATTCAATTACGAACTAATTAAAAAAGCATGAAAACCTTTTTAAAAGTAATTTCACTATTCTTGCTACCATTATTAACTGCCGGGCAACAGGAAAACCGCTTGAGTGGTTTGTACGGATCTCTTTCCGATGCAACAAGCGATACTGCCCGAATGGAAGCCTATAGTAACCTGGCAACATATTACCATCTTGAGGATCGCGATAGTTCAACTTCTTACCTTGAAAAAGCCTTGTCTATTGCTGTCAGATTAAATCTCAAATTTGACGAAGCCTCTATCTTGAGCAAGATGGGGGTGATCCTGATGCAGCAGGAAAAGTTTTCAAAGTCATTGGAACTCTATTTAAAGGCGTTAAATATTGCAAAGGACCCCGCCATTGAAAAAACTATTTGGCATTTGTCGCCTGGCCAAAACCCAAAGAGTGCACGAATGCTTCTGCTAAGCGGCATCTACGATTTAATCGGATTGCTAAATGCGTATACCGGAAACTGGATTGTTAACACAAAAAACCAATTGAAAAATTATCGGGAAGCCGAAAAATATGCAAAAGCCGCTGGAGGCACAAGTCAGATTGCGTATATAAACTTTCACATGGGTATTGCCTATATGAATGAAGGAAAATTAGACTCGGCACTCATGTTAATTAACAAGGCTATATCAACGTTCTCAGATTTGAAAGATCAATCGGGATTAGGTCGTGCAATGAAGTATCTGGGCGATACCTATGAGAAAATGGGGAATTTCGATTTAGCCGCCAATACAATATTACAGTCGATATCGCTTTTACAACAGACAAATGATCATCTACACCTGGGCCTGGCATATATTTCATTAGGTCGTGTATATACGGGTTTGAAAAAAAATGACTCCGCTTTGTATTATGCCAAAGAAAGCTTGAAAATTTTTGAAAAACGTAAAGACGCGGCCTGGAAAAGAGATGCATATAATCTACTTACTTCCTGTTTTGATCAGATGGGCAGAGCCGATAGTGCAATCGTGTATTTAAAGCTGTCTAAATCATTAAGTGATAGTCTAAGTATAGAAGAGCGAAAAAATCTTCTCGCTTTTCAGGACGTTGTTGTCGAAGAGCAGGTTAAGCTGGAAAAACTGGAAAAGGAAAAAATAGAGACCCGTGAGAAATTAAGAATATACCTGCTATTGTCAGGTATTGTGGTTTTTACAGTTATTGTTGTTTTACTCTATAGAAATAACCGGGTAAGGAAAAAAACGAATGACATTCTGCAGCAACGGAATAAAGAAATTGAAAATGCATTACATCAGTTGAGATCCACTCAAACTCAGCTCATTCAATCCGAAAAAATGGCATCTCTTGGCGAACTAACCGCAGGCATCGCTCATGAAATTCAAAACCCATTGAACTTTGTGAACAATTTTTCCGAAGTGAACAAAGAATTGCTATTAGAGCTGAAAGAAGAGATTGAAAGAGGAAACCTTGAAGACGTAAAATCAATTGCTGGCACAATAATAAACAATCAGGAGAAAATTAACCAACATGGCAAACGCGCGGATGCTATCGTTAAAAATATGTTGCAACACAGTCGAAGCAGCAGCGGAATCAAAGAACCAACCCACATAAATACATTAGCTGAAGAGTACCTGAAGCTAGCCTACCCTGGTTTTCGCGCAAAACACAAAAATTTCAACGTCACCTTAAAAACTTCTTATGATGAAGGAATACATAGCCTTAACGTTATTCCGCAGGATATCGGCAGGGTGATTCTCAACCTGCTTAACAACGCCTTTTACGCGGTCCATGAAAAAGCGAAACAATCCTCTGCAGAATTCCAACCAATAGTTTCGGTAAGCACCAAAAAAAAAGGAGGCAAAGTACTAATTTCCATAGTTGACAATGGAAACGGTATTCCTGACAAAGCCTTAAGCAAGATCTTTCAGCCTTTCTTCACGACGAAACCAACCGGGCAGGGAACAGGGTTAGGGTTATCGCTGAGTTACGATATCGTGAAAGCGCATGGAGGGGAATTGATGATAAAATCTAGGGAGGGTGAAGGTGCAGAGTTCATTATAGAATTATTCATTTAATATTCGGCATCGTTATTTAAGTCGTTTTTGTGTAAAGATTGCACCAATGAAAAGTTCCCTTTTGGTTTTGGGCTTTTGCATTACCTCCCATTTCTGCAGTGGGCAAAAAGTAAATATTGATTCCATTCAAATATCTGCGATTAACTTATTTCATCTGGATTCAATGAAGCGGCTGCTGGAAACCACAGCTGAAGACACATCGAAGGTCAATTTGCTTCGATCATTGTCTTATCAATATGCCTTTGTGCAGGCAGATACATCGGTGATATACGCTCGGCAGGGTATCCAACTATCACAAAAACTCGGATACAGGAAAGGCATTGCCGGTTGCAGCCAATCACTCGCTATGGGACTGTGGGGGCTTGGAAACTATAGTAATTCCCTGCAGGCAGGCTTCACAGCGCTACATCTGTTTGAGGAGTTAAAAGCACCTGAGGAAATAGCCTTTACTCATTATGTTCTCGCTGACAGCTATCGCGATTTTGGCGATTACAAAAGGGCCTTGGTAGAAGTTGGTAAGGGTTTCAAGATTTACAAGGCATTGGGTGCGACTGACATCGTCGGCCATGGAATTACTGGGTCTATCTACGACCTTCAAGACCAGCTGGATTCAGCATCCTACCACGTGCAAAAAGCTTTTGAATTGAATAAGCAATTCAATAATAAAAAATGGGGTTGGCTGTATTTTTTGAAGGGCAATATTTATCGAAAAAGGAAACTATATGACTCCGCCATGCATTACTACCGGACTGGCCTCCCACTGGTAGACAATAAAGATCTGATAGAGACTTACAATGGTATTGCATTACTCTATTACGAAACCGGCAGACTCGATTCCTGCATTTACTACGCTTCGCAGGTGCTTCAGAAATGGAAGCATGTTTCCTATCAACGAGGCATCCTTCAGTCCGCCAATATCCTGGCTGACGCATACAAAAAAATCAACCAGCGCGATAGTGCCCTAAGGTATTTCGAGCTAAGTGCAGCACTCAATAACAATATGTTTAGCCAGCAGCATGAAAGGGAGATTCAAAACATGGCTTTTAGTGAGCAATTGCGTCAGGACGAGGAAATCCGGCAAAGGAAAGAATACCAAAACTCTATTAAAATGTATGTCCTTGTCACCGTCGGACTTTTCCTTCTGGTAATCGCTTCGATGCTCTGGCGAAACGTACGTCACAGGAAAAAGGCTAACCAATTGCTCCTTCAACAAAAGGATAAGATTGAAGAGACGCTACGGGTGCTAACGGCAACACAATCCCAACTCATACAGTCGGAAAAGATGGCTTCGCTCGGAGAGTTGACAGCAGGCATCGCCCACGAAATTCAAAATCCATTGAACTTCGTTAACAACTTTTCTGAAGTGAACAAAGAGTTGCTTTCTGAGATGAAGGAAGAAATCGAAAAAGGAAACCTCGAAGAAGCAAAGTCACTTGCCCGTAATGTCATCGAAAATCAGGAAAGGATAAACCAGCACGGCAAACGTGCGGATGCTATCGTAAAGGGAATGCTTCAACATAGCCGAAGCAGCTCGGCCGTGAAAGAGCCAACTGACATAAACTTCCTTGCAGATAAGTATGTGCGATTGGCCTATCATGGATGGCGGGCAAAGTATAAAACCTTCAACGCGACCATTAATACAAATTATGAC
>DASVAM010000317.1:0-6518 GCA_036376375.1 Chitinophagaceae bacterium | reverse complement strand
TTATGGAAGTACATCATCATAGCCATACGGCCCGCAAAAAATGGACGCATTATTTCTGGGAGTTTCTTATGTTGTTCCTCGCCGTGTTCTGTGGTTTCCTGGCAGAGAATCAGCGGGAGCATTACATAGAGCATTTGCGTGAAAAACAATACGTGCGAAGCTTGCTCGAGGATATTCAAATTGATACCGCAACTATAAAACGAATTTACAACCGTGCTGTCATTCAAAGCAAACGATTGGATTCATTGATAGAGCTGGGAAGTTACGCTTCAATGAACAAGGAGAATGTTACCAGGCTTTATATGCTTCACGGCCAAACCACCCGTTTCCTTAATATTCGTTTCGAAGATGGAACTTCGGCGCAATTAAAAAATGCAGGCGGCTTACGACTGATAAGGAACAAAAAGGTCGTCAGCTCTCTCCGTCAATATTGGAATCAAATTGAGTCTTTTTACCGGATAAGGGATCGTCTTGAAATGGCGGGAGAAAAAATCGCTGATGTAAGCTCGCGGGTCTTTTATAATAAATTTTTTATTTCAGCTGATGACCCGCTTGAACCGCCGTCAGGTATCAAAGCTGATGCCACACTTATAAGTGAAGATGCAAAATTGATGGCTGAATACATAAACCGGGTTGTTTCCAAATCGATTCGTACCAAGATTTATTTGGCAGAGCTTTCTGAAGCTATTCGAACAACAGAGGAATTAATCATCCTGATAAAACAGCAATATCATTTGAAATGATATAATCTTATTTTATGGAAGTACACCATCACTCATCCCGCCCGGTCAGGGCACGAGAAAAATGGACGCATTATTTCCGGATCAGAAGTTTGTTGGGTTTATTGCTATTCGTTAACCAGCTTTTATATGCTCAGCAAACTAAACCCGATAGCTCCCGGGTTGACTCAATTATCGCAGCACAAAAAGATCCCACGGCGATCGGGTTTAGTGGCGTTGTATTAATTGCAGAAAAGGGAAAGCCTGTCTATCACAAAGCATTCGGCTATCGTGAATTTGAGCCGCAAATTCCGTTACAAACTACAGACATCTTTGAATTAGCATCCGTTTCAAAGCAATTCACAGCGATGATCATCATGATGCTAGGGCAAAAGGGAAAATTAGATTACGATGATTCGGTTAGTAAATATCTTGAAATACCCTATAAAGGAATAACAATCCGAAACTTATTGACTCACACAAGTGGCGTGCCCGATTACCAGGATATCATGGATAAATACTGGGATAAGACAAAAGTTGCCGGCAATCCTGATTGTATTGAATATCTGAATAAGTATGCGCCACCAAAGCATTTTGAACCGGGAGCAAAATATGAATATAGCAATACGGGTTACCTGTTGTTGGCAAGCATCGCAGAAAAAGTGAGTGATAAAGACTTTATAGCGTTATGCCGAAAGTGGATATTTAAGAAATTAAAAATGAAAAGTACTGACATACGAACGCTGGAAGAAAAAAAAGCAACAAAAAATTTTGCCATCGGTCATATTTACGTGGATGAAAGAAAGAGGTATGTAAGAGCAGATTCATTTCCTTCGTCTGATTATACGATCTGGTTGGGGAATCGAAAAGGTCCGGGCCGCATCAGCTCAACTGCAGCCGACCTGTTGAAATGGGATAAAGCTTTGTATACAGAAAAGTTAATCCAGCAATCAACACTAAAGGAAGCATTTGCTCCTATGAAATTAAATGATGGAAGTTTTTCAAACTATGGATTTGGCTGGTCTTTACGAACTGATTCAAGTTCTGGAAAGATCGTTTCACATACGGGCGATAATCCCGGCTATAAAACACAGATCATCCGCTATATTGATAAAAAGAAAACCATCATTCTTTTAAATAATAATGCGCATAAAGATTTTAGCTCCATCGCCAGGCAACTTGAAGCCCTGTTAAAGGAGTAACGGTTCGTTTAAATGGCTATGATTTACTCGTATCCTCTTTTATTTTCACAGACCAGGGACCGTTGCCGGCAATCGAAAAGTAGATCAGCAACAGCAGCACAATTATTGAAAGAAAAAGTTCAGAATAGGGCCTGAGCATTTCTTCATTAGTGCTTAAGAAAAATACGGCCCCCAATAGTACAGGGATCTGGAAGAGACAAGCGATCCGGGTAAATACTCCAAGTGCAAGACAGGCACCCCCGGCTATATGCACAAAGACCGTATAGTGCCCTGCCAGGATATACCAAATGGAGTCAGGATATTTGTTGGAAGACATAACGCTGATCAGATCGCTCATGTGGTTAAGAAAGTCCCAGCCTTTATAAACGAGAAAGAGTCCTAATGCTATACGTACGATGTCTATCCATTTTGGGTGATGCCGTTCACCCCAGTATTCGAGGCGTTGTAGGATATTCATACAGCAAGTTTTTAGGTTATAAGAAGAGCTATTATAAAGTTACATTGATTCTGTACAACATTCAAAGAAGAGTTTTTTGATCTATTAGAGAATTATATATCAATGAAAAGGATTAGCGATGTTTATTAATAAATGCAAGAACAATTTTGTTGAAGTCGGCGGGGTTTTCCATTTCCAATCCGTGTGATGCGTTTACAAGAACAACTTTTTCATTATTTAGTAAACACTTTTCTAATTCCTTATTGATCGCTTTAAACAAAGGAAGTGTTTTTTCGCCCGTCATAATAAGTACAGGTGTTTTTATACTCCTGATACTATCACAGTTTATGTTTGGGAAAATGTTTTTTGCAAGTGATACGCCCCGTAATTCAAGAATGTTTTCCATCATTTGATCTTTAATTTCTTTGGGCATGCTGGCATAAAGACTTGTATCACCAGTAACAGCGGCCATAAAAATTGAAACTGCTTTTACATTATCGCCGGATCTGAAAGCATCAGCAGCTGGCTTTATGCTTCTATTCATAAAATTATTCACGAGAGTATCTGCACCTGGCACATTTTGAAGTAAGGGAATTGCCGGTGGCTCACCAAGCATCAATGTTTTTACAAGCTCAGGATGATCCATGGTTGTCAATAATGCTGTGAAAGCTCCATAAGAATGTCCTACAAGATGGACCGGGCCGATATTCAATGCCTTTATAAATTCGGTAAGATCTCTTGCATGTATGACAGGTGAGTAATCTGCAGAATCATTTATCACCCGTTTGTTTGGATAAGCATATCTCCTGCTGTAAGCAATTGCTCTATGATCTTTTGCAAACGTGTCCATTTGCATATACCATAAGCGATAGTCATCAAGTGTACCGTGGACAAATATTACAGGCTCACCCTTGCCGGTTTCTATATAATGTAAAGAATCACCATTGACAAAAACACTCTTAATTACAGGTGCAGTAGATTGCGTTGGTGTTATTTCATTTTCTTTTGAATTATTATTACAGGCCAATAAAATAATAAAAATGACTGTGACGATGACAAAGTTTATTTGCTTTTTCATACAAAGGAGTTTTAAAATGAAAACTATTGTAAGCTTTCTTTGGGCACTTCTCTTATATGATACTCTTGAATTAGCGGTGGATTCTCGGGAGATAGCGTAAAATAAATTTGAATATTTATTTTTTCCCCTTCAATAATAAACGAACCTCTGAGCTGGTTCTCGGGCTTTACTTCTTTTACTGAAATGATACTGCCTGCTTTGCCATAAAGCTCTCTTGCATATTTCTTTAGAGTATCAATTGGATAATCGGGAAAGAAATTTTCAGCGAAGATTCCACTCTGCTCTGCGTTATTCCAATCGGGTAAAAGTTTGACAATATCATTCTTTCTTTGTTCCAAAATCTTTGAAGGAGGTAATTGCATCGGTTTCAATTCAGCGATCTTGACAATTGTATCAAGTATTTTAAGATTTACAAATCCCATTGGTGAATAGGTGCGGTTGGCAAATGAAACAATGCCGATTCCATAGTCGGGCATAATACGCCATTGACTTCCAAAGCCCGGTAAACCACCACTATGAGCTATATAAGTTTTACCATCGCAGTCCTTCATCCAGCCTAATCCGTAACAATAGGCTGCCGTGATAGCGCAGTTTCTTCCATCGGGATATTTATAGTTTGGATTAAACCCATTCCATCTCCATGGATGGTGCATTTCTCTTACAGAACTTCTTTTTATCGGTCCCTTGTCCGGTGCATTGTTTGGTGGCCAGGCAGAAAGATGAAAAGCCATATAGTTTGCAAACTCATCAATAGAAGAGATCATGGCGCCCATCGCTCCCCAGCTTCCGTCTTTTGTATCATGCAGCAGTTCCTCTTCATTCCATTTTTCATTTAACCAGCGATAACCATGTGCCAGTTTATCGGGAGCAACATCAGCGTATTCATAAGTTGTCGTTTTCATCCCCAACGGTTCCCAGATATTTTCTTTGATATAATCCTGGTAGCGCATACCGGAAACATTGGTAATGATCTTTCCCAGCAATGCAAAACCAAGATTACTGTATTCATAAGCAATGCCCGGCGGATTGCTGAATGAGATTTGTTTACCAAGAAATTCCATTAAATCTTTATCGGTGTCTGCTAATTGACGATCACCCCACGGATTATCTTCAGGAAAACCTGCACCATGTGTCATTAAATGACGAACAGTGATATGTGGCGCATCAGCCGTAGGATATTTTAGATTTTTTAATGCAGGAATGTATAAAAATGCAGGATCGTCCAAATTCAATTTTCCTTCATCACGCAATTTCAAGATGGCCATGCAGGCAAAACTTTTGCTCATGCTTGCAACGCGGAATAATGATGAAGATGTAACAGGGATCTTCTTTTCAATATCGGTATACCCAATATTTCCTTTATAAACCAATTTGCCATCAACAACCAACCCATAAGCGACCCCTGGCAAATGTTGTTGTTCTGCAAATTGTTTGAAAATATTGTCAATGACCGGGAAGGCTTGCATGATCTTTTCCATGCGACCCGCATCGGCAAATGTGGCAGGCTGATAACCGGAATCAAAGCTGGTAGTCTCAGTTTTTCCCGCAACAGGGGTATGATCACCCTTACACGAGATAAAAAAAATCGTCAAACAAAAAATTAAAACTTTCATATTATCAGATTGATTGTTTTAAAAACGATGACCTCAGTTACCGGCCCTGGCACGTGGGCTTCGAATGCTATCGATCAATTTTTTTGCTCTTGGATCATTGGCAAGTCTTTTCATCGGCGGAAAGGCTAAAAAGAAGTTGACAGTACTTTCCCTTTTGTCAGCAGCTCTTTCCATATAATAAAGGACCTTATCCATATTATTTATCCCCAACCACACTACCAGCAGATCGCCATCGATGATTATGTTTGGTTCTTCCCTCTGACGCTGTTCAAGTTTCGCAATTATCTCCATGGCTTTATCGGTTTCACCAAGTTGCCCATAGGCGAACCCAAGTGGCGACAATCCTTTTAGCGGATGCTTTGTAAGGCGGTGAACTTCCATAAAATATTCAGATGCTTTTCGCCAGTCGCCTCTCATACCTGCACTCCAACCCTTGGTCTCAATTGCAATCCGCATTTGCGGATCAATTTCAAGGAGTTTATCCGCAACACGATCGGCATCCTCATAACGTTCGGCGAATAAATACATTTCAGACAGGAAGTGATTGATCTGCGGTGAAAGCGGATCGAGTTGCGATGCATGTTCCATAACTTTTACCGCTTCCGGAATATTCTGTGTAAAAACATGGTACATGGCCAGCATTTGGTAGGCTCCCGTAGCAGTTGGGTTCAGGCGAATAGCGGTCTGCAGATGATCGTATGCCTGCTGCCAATCTCCATCATACATCAGGTGCAGCGTTGCCTTTGCAACATGGCTTTCAGCAATTGAATCATCCAGCCTCAGCGCTTTTTCACTATAACGATTTACGATATCAAAGGCTTTTTCAGGTTGAGCCTGGCCCGTAACACCAAGCAGTGAATAGGTGCTGGCAACCATGGCGTAAGCCTGGGCATAATTGGGTTCGAGCAGAATCGCCTGTTCAAAAAAATCAATCGCTTTATAATAGTCAGCCGGTGTAAGCTTATTATGAAAATGCATTCCTTTCAGGTAAAGCGTGTAGGCCTCTACATTTTTTGTTGGAGTTTTTACAAGGTGTTCGCCCTGTTTTGATAAGGAAAGATTTTCCCTTAGCTTGTTTGCAATGATGCTGCTGATCTCGTCCTGTATAACAAAAATATCCGTAAGGTCACGATCATAATTTTCGCTCCAGATATGATAACCATCTGCCGCATTGATCAGCTGCGTGGTGATGCGAACCCTGTTGCCCGCTTTTCTTACACTGCCTTCTAATATTTTGTCAACATTTAATTTGATACCGATCTCGCGTACATCATCATTTTTGCCTTTAAAAGCAAAAGCTGACGTGCGGGATGTTACCTGTAAGCCATCCACTTTTGTAAGGGCATTCAATAACTCTTCCGTTATTCCATCACTGAAATATTCATTCTCGGGATCCGCGCTCATATTCACAAATGGTAACACGGCAAGACGATTGGTTGGCTGTTTTGTTTTCCCTTTTAATTCATCCCG
>DASVAM010000293.1:0-10576 GCA_036376375.1 Chitinophagaceae bacterium | reverse complement strand
ATCCAGATCGCAAAAAAGTATAATACGCGGTTACATATCCTCCATATTTCTACGGAGAAGGAATTAATGCTTTTCACAAATTTGTTTCCTTTAAAACAAAAACGAATAACTGCAGAAGTTTGTGTACATCATCTTCATTTTACAAGTGACGATTATGCAAGACTTGGGAATAAAATAAAATGTAACCCTGCCATCAAGGCCCCGCATAATCGTGAAGGTCTTTGGAAAGCTTTGCTGGACGATCGCCTGGATGTGATCGCTACCGATCATGCGCCACATTTACTAAATGAGAAATTTCCAAACTGGAAAGATTTTTCGGCAGGCGGGCCTTTGTGGGATAGCAAAGCCTCCCCTTTTGGGGGAGGTTTGGAGGGGGCCGCAGGTCTCCCGTTAGTGCAACACTCCATGCTACTAATGCTTCATTACTACAAACAGGGAAAGATCAGGCTGGAAAAGATCGCGGCAAAAATGAGTCATGCCGTTGCGGATTGTTTTCAGATAAAAGACCGGGGCTATATTCGTGAAGGATATTTTGCCGACCTGGTTTTAGTGGATATGAAACAACAAACAAAGGTTTCAAAAGAAAATATTTTATATAAATGTGGCTGGAGTCCATTAGAAGGTTTTCAATTCCCGGCTGCCATTACACATACATTTGTAAATGGCCGGTTAGTTTATGAAAATGGAAACTGGCACGAATCTGATATGGGAAAGAGGCTATCTTTTGACCGATAAAAAATGTTCAATGCTCAATACTCTCCAAAGGAGTCCTTTAGGACAATATTCAATGTTCAATCTTCGTAACAATATTCACCCTTCACCCCTCACCATACACCATTGACCAATCACCCTCATGCATCTTGATGCGACAACATATAACGATATTTCTGTCTTTCACCAGGAAGAAGAATTTTCTATTTTTCATAAACTGAATTTCACCAAAACCGTGTATGGTAAAGAATGGCTTCGTCATTTTTTTTCAGAACCTCATCATGACCTGAAAAAGATCCTGGGGACGCAAAAAATAATCCGGACATTAAAAGAGCATTTGAATGACTGGCCATCAGAGATCACTAACGGAACATTATTAGTAATTGAAAAGTATCTTGATTACAATCTTGACCCGATACCCCAGGACCCAAATGCTTTTACTACCTGGACCTATAAAACTTTTCATATTGAAGATTACCGGATGATTAAATATTCCATCGGTCATTGCGCCGATTTTTTCAGAGGCATCAAAAAACTGGTAACGCTTTTTAGCGGGCAGGAGCTTCCTTCCTTTTTCAAAATATACATCGAGAGAGCTGAGCAATTATTAAATGAGACCCCGCTTGCAAAAATTTCTTCATCAAGACCCGGTGAAAGATTTTTGCCGGTGCAAAGCCTTTATTTCGGTTATCATATCCGTAATCGTTATAAAAACGACACCATTGAACTTTTGGAGATCTTTGGAAGATTGGATGCATGGTATTCAATGGCAACTGCCATGAAGACATTTGATCTTCGTTTCCCTGAATTTATTGAAAGAGACAGGCCCATCGTAAATGCAAAAGGACTTTATCATTTGTTATTGAAGCAGCCGGTTTCATATGATCTTGAATTAAACCCTGATCACAACTTTCTCTTTCTTACCGGTGCAAATATGGCCGGCAAAAGCACCTTGATAAAAGCGGTTGGCTCTGCTGTATTTCTTGCTCATCTGGGCATGGGCGTGCCGGCCAGGGAAATGACATTGACGTTATTTGACGGCTTACTCACCAATATCAACGTGGTGGACAATATAGCAAAAGGAGAAAGCTATTTTTTCAATGAAGTACAAAGAGTGAAGAATACCGTTGAAAAAATAAACAATGGAAAAAAATGGCTGGTGCTCATCGATGAATTATTTAAAGGGACCAATGTGCAGGACGCCATGAAATGTTCTTTAACGGTCGTCAAAGGCCTGATTAAAATAAAAAACTCATTATTCATACTATCCACGCATTTGTATGAAATAGGTGAAGAATTGAAACAGTATCCCAATATCAGTTTCCGGTATTTTGAAACCACTGCCAGCGACGATCAGCTTGAATTCAGTTATCAACTAAAAGAAGGAATAAGCAACGACCGCCTCGGTTATCTCATCCTGAAAAGAGAAAAAGTGGTGGATATGCTGGAGAAACTTTAACCACCCCAGCCCCTAAAGGGGAGTATGATGCCAAACAATCAAAATCTTTTCCTTAATTTTTCGGAATGAAAAAAATTCTTCTTGTTTTAAATGTTTGTATTGCAGTAAATATTTTTTCTCAGAACACTATTGATGTATTACATTATAAATTCAAGATTGGATTAAATGATGCAAACGATACCATTCATGGTGTGGCAGAAATAGAAGTGAAATTTCTTCAACCCGCCACCGAAATAAGTCTTGATCTGACCAAAACAAAGGATAACGGCAAAGGAATGATTGTTAAAAAACTGGAAGGAATCAACATTCGAAGCAGTGATCACAAAGCGGAAATATTACGTATCCTTTTGTCAAAAAAAATGAATGCCGGCGACACCACTACTTTTTTTATTTCATATTCCGGCATACCTGCAGACGGACTGATCATTTCAAAAACAAAATACGGTCACAGAAGCTTTTTTGCCGACAACTGGCCCAACCGTGGTCACAATTGGATACCCTGTCATGACGACCCGGCCGATAAGGCAACCGTGGAATTTATTGTAACGGCTCCCGAACATTACCAGGTTGTTGCCAATGGTGTACAAATCGAAGAGACCTCGCTAGGGAATAATTCTAAAATAACTCATTGGAAAGAGGACACGCCGATCTCAACAAAAGTAATGGTGATCGGGATAGCTGATTTTGCGGTCAATCTTGCCGGCGTCGTCAATGGGTGTATCCCGGTGTTCAGTTGGGTATATCCTGAAGACAAGGATAAAGGCTTTTATGATTATGCATTGGCCAATGAAATATTGAAATATTATATGAATCATGTCGGTCCCTATGGTTATAAAAAATTGGCCAATGTTCAATCAAAAACAAGATTTGGTGGCCTCGAAAATGCCAATACAATTTTTTATTCTGAGAGTTCCGTCAGCGGCACACGAAAGAGTGAAGGATTAATAGCGCATGAAATAGCTCACCAATGGTTTGGCAATATGGCTACGGAAAAAAGTTTTGGTCACCTATGGCTGAGTGAAGGCTTTGCCACCTATTTCACCATTCTTTATTTTGAGAATAAATATGGGAAAGACACAGCCATCAGGATGCTGGAGGAAGACCGGTCACAAGTCATCAGTTATGCAAAACAAAGTAATAAAGCGATCGTTGATACAAACGAAACAGATTATATGAAATTACTCAACGCAAATTCATACCAGAAAGGCGGATGGATCCTGCATATGTTGCGTAGTGAATTAGGCGATTCTGTATTCTGGAGATCGATCAGAAAATATTATGCAACTTATGCCGGAAGTATCGCGGGTACCAGAGATCTGCAAAAAGTATTTGAGGAAGTTTCAGGGAAAGACCTTAACCAATTTTTTGATCAGTGGCTTTATGGGCCGGGACAACCCGAACTGGAAATAACATGGATGTACGATGCTGGTGGATCTTTAACAATAGACATCAAACAACTACAAAAGAATCTTTTCAAATTCCCACTCACATTTAGAATAAATACTGCCACCGGAAGTAAAAAGGAAAAATTATTTGTTGATAATCTTTCAATGTCATTCAAAGTAAAACAAAACCAAAAGCCACGATCGATCACTATTGACCCGGATACGGAATTGCTCATGAAGAGTACAATCCGGGAAAAATAGTTGATAACCGCATTTTTATACCACTTTCGTGTAATAGAACACAAAGGATAATTCTCTACCTTCATTTTGATGTTGGTAAAAGTATTTGGCAGCGCTGTGTATGGCGTGGAAGCTATCACAATCACTATTGAAGTGAATTGGATGAGCACCGGCATTGGTATCGTGATCGTCGGTCTCCCGGACAATGCAGTAAAAGAAAGTTTACAACGGATCGAAAGCACTATTAAAGCGCTGGGTTTTCAAATGCAAAGGACGAAGATAGTGGTGAATATGGCGCCGGCAGATATTAAAAAGAGTGGAACAGCATTTGACCTCCCTATCGCCGTAGGTATTCTTGCGGCATCTAAGCTTATCACAAATTCTGAGTCGATCTCAAAATATGTGATCATGGGTGAATTAAGCCTTGATGGTGAGGTAAGATCGATCAAAGGTTCGCTGCCCATTGCTATCCAGGCAAGAAAAGAAGAATTCAAGGGATTGATCGTTCCGAAAGTGAATGCAAGAGAAGCGGCCATTGTAAATAACCTGGATGTTTATGGAGTAGAAAATATCGAAGAGGTCATCAATTTTTTTGCAAATGATGAAAAAGGACTTGACCCGGTCGTTGTTAATACGAGAGATGAATTTTACCATGCACAATATGATTATGAAATAGATTTTGCTGATGTTAAAGGCCAGGAAAATATAAAAAGGGCGCTGGAGATCTCTGCCGCAGGTGGTCATAATGCAATCCTGATTGGACCACCGGGCGCCGGCAAAACAATGCTGGCAAAAAGATTACCTACTATTCTTCCGCCATTAACATTGCAGGAGGCATTAGAAACAACAAAGATCCATTCTGTAGCAGGCAAGCTTCCTGAAAATTCTACATTAGTCTCCAAACGTCCGTTCCGTTCCCCGCATCACACCATTTCTGATGTTGCGCTTGTTGGCGGGGGTGGTAATCCTCAACCGGGAGAAATTTCGTTGGCTCATAACGGTGTTTTGTTCTTGGATGAATTACCCGAATTCAAGAGAACAGTATTGGAAGTGATGCGTCAGCCAATGGAAGAAAGAAGAGTGACGATTTCAAGAGCAAAGATCGCATTGGATTTTCCCGCATCCTTTATGCTTATTGCATCTATGAATCCTTGTCCCTGCGGGTTTTTCAATCATCCTGAAAAAGAATGTACCTGCCCGCCAGGCGCCGTTCAGAAATATTTAAATAAAATCTCCGGGCCACTCCTTGACCGAATTGACCTGCATGTGGAAGTAACGCCGGTTCCATTTAGTGAGCTTTCATCATCAAAAAATTCGGATAACTCGACTCTTATTCGTGAACGAGTGATCAGGGCAAGAGAAATGCAGGCAGAACGATATAAAAATAACCCGGGCATCTATTGCAATGCGCAAATAAGCAGTAAGATGCTGAAAGAGATTTGTGTGATCGATAATGCAGGACAGAATTTGTTGAAGACTGCGATGGAAAGGCTCAATCTTTCTGCAAGAGCGTATGATCGTATTTTAAAAGTTTCCAGAACCATTGCTGATCTCAGCGGAAGTGAAAAGATAAAACCTGAACATCTGGCTGAAGCGATTCAATACAGGAGTTTGGATCGTGAAGGCTGGGGTGGATAAATATTCATTTGAATCCTTCCCGCCAGCACTAAGCCTATTAAAGGGCCTGGGATTTGAGATGAGATTGACCTACTCACGTATAAAGAATATGGCTCTGTTGAGGGGAGAAAGATAAATTGAAAAAAATATGATTCTCACCTTTTATCTCCTTTGAAAAATTATATTTACTTATTGCATGTAGTACTGCTATAGAACTTCCTTCAATAAATCGATCATGTAATTCAACAATTAGTATTCTAACAAAAGGAAGCCAGGTTTCATAATTCTTTTCAAAAACATTTTTTTCAGCTCCCTCGATATCGAGTTTCAAAATGTCAATCGTTGACCAACCCTGCTGTTTCATGATATCAGAAACAGAAAGGGCCCTAATAGCATTTCCTGTATTTTCAGGAACTTCTCTGACTGTAAACGCATTACTGCCGTTTCCCTCATCAACAACCGATAAAAAAGTATTACGGTTCCAAATTCCCGCATTTAACAAGCTGATATTTGTATAACGCCGCGTATTTTTTCGAAGTATTTGAAAATTCTCCTTTTCTGGTTCAACCGCCACAATATTTGCGTTGGAAAATTTATTTGCAAAGAAAACTGACGTCAACCCAATATTAGCGCCTCCATCGATAATAGTTAGTGGCTCAAAGCCCGGATCCAGATTATATTCCTCACGAAGCAATACTTCTTCAAATGTTGCAAAATCATAGGGATTGTCCCGCAATTCAAAGGAATATTTAAGCTTTCTTAAGTGAAGCCTATTCCATCTGCCGGTTTTCATTTTCAAATAAATTGAAACCGCTTCCCGAAAAGATAGATGATCTTTTAAAATTGAAAATCGCGACATTTGAACAAACTTATTTTCAAGCCGGCAAATATCGAGTTTATTTTTAGCAGCGGCAATATAAATCTGCATTATGGGCATGAAATCGGTCCTTTTTATTTCATTAATGAATAGCGATGTGTGGGGTGGTAGTGAGGAAATCTGGTATCAAGCTGCTTTATGGCTTGCAAAAGAGAAGCACAAAATTGGCGTTTGCTTTTTTGGATGGCCAGGAAAAGAAAACAGGATCGAAGAATTCAAAAAAGCTGGTTGCACCGTTTTTTTATTGCCCGGAAAAAATGAAACGAGATCCATTATTGGAAGATTCAGGTTAAAACATAAACTAAGGTCAGTGCCATTTCATCAATATGACCATGTTGTGGTTAACCAGGGTGGATGGAAAGATGTAGTTCATAGCCCTTTTAAAAATTTATGGAAAAAACTCCCCTCCTATTCGCTTCTATTTCATAATTACAATATTGAAGAAAAGGTTTCGGGACAAAAGCTAAAATGTCTTGGCGACTGGGTCAATTATTCAAAAGTTAATATGGGCGCTGCAGCAAGAATTTTTACTGAAACAATTAAGGCGTATTCTGTAAAAATTCCAAATCATCGTGTTTTGTACAACCCGATTACCTTTACTCCTCCGAAGGAAACAGTTCATTATCCTTCCATCTCTGATAAAATTAATTTTTCCATGCTGGCTGCTCTTGACACAGAAAGAAAAGCCCAGGATGTTTTGGTGAAAGCCCTGGCAAACGATAAATGGAAAAACAGGGATTGGGAATTGAATTTATTCGGACATGGCAAGGACGAACAAGTGCTGAAACGAATAATTATAGAAAACGGATTAGAATCAAAAGTTTTTTTGAGGGGACATACAACTAATGTGAAAGAGGCACTAACTAACTCACATCTTATTTTGCAAATAACCCGGATTGATGCAATGCCAATTTCTGTGCTTGAAGCCATGGCTATGGCAAGACCAATAGTTGTGAGTGACGTTGGCGACATGCAAATATGGGTACAAGAAGGAGTAAATGGGTGGACAGCGGACGCTGTTAGCACGGTAGCTATTGATCAGGTATTGGAAACTGCATGGAACAAAAAAGAAAGGTGGGCCGAAATGGGCAAAGAATCATTCCGTATTTTTCATCAAAAATATCCAGCTGACCCCGTACAACATTTTTTAACTACAGCTGCCATCATATAACAATGATACAAGAGTTGAAACTATTAAATGATTATTACGATAAGATCTATGTTCTTTCAGTACATGCCGCTGAAGAAAGACGAAAGCTGTTTGCAGAAAGATTCAATGGGCTCGATTATTCATTCTTTTACGGCGCCGATAAAAATAATTTCACGATCAATGAACTGATTGAAAAAAAGGTCTATAGTGAATTACTCACAAAAGAACATCATCGTTACAATAAAGTGATGAAACCGGGAGAGATCGCCTGTTCATGGAGTCATCGAATGATATATGAAGACATGCTGAAACATAATTATTCCCGCATGATGATCCTTGAAGATGATGCTGTACCAGATCCCGCTATGATTAAACAAATTCCCACCATACTTGCAGAGATCCCGGCGGACTGCGAATTATTAATGTGGGGTTGGGATAAGAACGGGGAATCGGACATAGCTGCTTTTTGGAAAAAGACCGGTTATCATATTCAGAACAGACTCGGTTTTTTGAAATGGAGCCCTACTATGATCAACCATCTTTTTGCCAGACCATTTTCCCCACATTTGAAAAAAGCTGGTTTTCATGATTACACATATGCTTATGCAATTACCAGAGGTGCTGCGGAAAAATTGCAGCAAATGCAAACTCCCATTCAATACATAGCTGACAACCTCCTTGCGCATGCAATTACCAGGAATATCGTGAGTGGTTATATCGTATACCCGGCTGCTATACTGCATGATAACCTTCCCGACGGGACAGCGAGAGATTCGTATATTCGCTGACTAATTTTGAAAATCTTGCATGAAAATACTTGTTCAATATTTAAAGCCTTATAAATGGCTGGTGATACTGGTGTTGTTTCTCGCTGCGGTCAATATTGGCTTTTCATTGGTCGATCCGATCATTTTTGGAAAGCTTATCAATCTTGCTACACACCACCAGAAAGTGGAAGCTTTTGACTGGAATCGTTTTCTTTTTATAAATGAAAAAGTTTCTGAAGAGGCCATTAAGGTAGAACCTGGTAATGTAGTTACCAAAGAGATCAAAGAAATAAAATATTATGGGCTTGTATGGTTACTGCTTGCTTCTATTAGCGTGGCAATGATCAGCCGGATCGCGAAAGCATTCCAGGATTATTTCCTTAATCTTATTACCCAAAAATTCGGAGCAACCGTTTTTACACAAGGCCTGCAACATGCTATGAAACTTCCCTACCAGGAATTTGAAGATGCCCGAAGTGGTGAAACATTGAGTGTGTTACAAAAAGTAAGAATTGATACAGAAAAGTTTGTTTCCTCATTCATCAATGTTCTTTTTCCTGTAATTGTTGGTATTATTTTCGTCGCTATCTATGCTACAGCTATTCACTGGTCGTTACCACTTATTTATTTTGGAGGAATATTTTTACTTACCATCATTTCAAATTTATTAAGTAAAAAAGTGAAGACCATTCAAAAAAATATTGTTGGACAAACTACCGCCCTCGCAGGTGCCACAACTG
Source organism: Chitinophagaceae bacterium (assembly GCA_036376375.1). GTDB lineage: Bacteria > Bacteroidota > Bacteroidia > Chitinophagales > Chitinophagaceae > VBAS01. Next base: position 1,630 of record DASVAM010000293.1, on the reverse strand, counting down.
AATCATTAAGAAATATTGAGCTGGTAAAAAGCCTCGGTTTAACTCAGCAAGAAGTTAGTCGCTTAAATAAAAACACGTTTAAGATCCTTGGGCTTGAGTTAACAAAAGTAAAAAGGATCCGCAGTATTAGTTTTGTGCAGGGCACATTTGTAAACACACTTCGCCAGGTTATTCTTTTTATGTTGATGTATCTTATTTATTGGGGCAGAATGGATGCAGGGCAAATAGTAACTATGCAAATCTTCTCATTCTTTGTTTTTGGTCCCTTGCAGGAGATCGGCAATATCATTCTCTCCTACCGTGAAGCCCAGGCTTCCCTGGAAAATTTTGGCAACCTGATGAAAAAAGCCCCGGAACCACAGCCTGTCAACCCCTCTCATCTTGGCACGATCGAGCAATTAGAATTTAACAATGTTGGCTTCAGACACCGCACCGCATCCCAACATGCTATCAACAATATCAGCTTCAAAGTAAAAACAGGCGAAACAATTGCATTTGTCGGCCCGTCGGGGTCTGGCAAAACCACCTTGATGAAATTATTGGTTGGTCTGTATCGCCCTCAACAAGGAAAGATCCTTTATAACGGCATCGATGAAAACAATATCAACTTCGAGGACCTGCGGAATCAAATTGGTTTTGTAACACAGGATACGCAATTGTTTTCGGGTACCATAAAAGAGAATTTAATGTTTGTGAATCCCGCTGCGCCGGAAGAAGAACTATATGATGTACTGCAAAAAGCGTCCTGTCAAAATTTATTGGCAAGAGCAGAAAAAGGATTGGAAACAATGATCGGCGAAGGTGGTTTAAAACTATCCGGCGGTGAAAAACAAAGATTATCAATAGCAAGAGCTCTTCTGCGGCGTCCAAAGTTGCTGATCTTTGACGAAGCCACTTCTTCACTTGATTCATTGACCGAAGAAGACATTACAGCAACAATAAGGGAAGTATCGGCCACAGGCGACCAGGTCACGATCCTCATCGCTCACCGTCTTTCGACCATCATGCACGCTGACAGGATATATGTTTTGGAGAAAGGTGATGTAGTGGAAACAGGCAATCATGAAAAATTATTAGAAGAAAAAGGATTGTACTATGCCATGTGGCGTCAGCAAATTGGTGAAAGAAAAAAATTAACAGCAGCATAATCACGTAATCAGTTTAATCAGGAATCAGTTTAATCAGGAATCAGTTTAATCAGTTTAATCAGAAGTCATGTTTGGATTTCTATTTGGAAAAAATAAGATAAAAGAAGCACTGAAAAAAGGCGCCGTCATTATCGATGTAAGAACGCCTCATGAATATGACAATGGACGAATTCCCCGTTCTATTAATATTCCGGTTGACAGGATATCCGCAAGTATAGACAGGATACAATCAATGAAAAAACCCATTATTGTCTGTTGTGAATCAGGCATGCGCAGCAACACAGCAAAAAATATTTTAAAGTCAGCCGGACTGGAAGAAGTCTATAATGGCGGGAGTTGGGAATCGGTGCTAAAAATCATCAATAAACTTTGAGGTGGATAATGTTTCGGAATTCCGGAGCTTAATAGTCAAAGCCTGCGATGAACAATGAACTTTCAACAATTAACTTTTCATGGATTCACTTTCCCTCTTAGCGTTTTGG